>CAZBUF010000317.1:0-2019 GCA_964495025.1 uncultured Bacteroidales bacterium
CAAGGGAGATAAATACTATCTATACCGGATTTACTCCAAATAACGATGGCTTTAACGATACATGGCATATCCCCGGTGCCGCTGATTACGGAGATAAAATAGAAGTGGATATCTATAACAGGTGGGGAGAAAGATTATTTCACTCCAAAGGTTACGGAGCAGATCAGGAATGGGATGGAAGGCTAAAGGGTAAAGATCTGCCGATCGGGACCTATTACTATATTATTAAAATTAATGATGGAAGAACTGATCCGATGACAGGAGCAGTAACAATAATAAGATAATATGAAAAAACTTGTACAATTTCTTCTGATATTGTTGTTATCAGCGGGTTTAAAGGGCCAGCAAAAGCCCCTGACATCCCTATTTATGACAAATCCATTTGCAATTAATCCTGCACTTGCCGGTACACATAATTATTTTCAGATAATTTCCAATAACCGGTTTCAGTGGGTTGGATTTAAGGATGCCCCCATAACAAATACTTTAAGTATATTCGGCCCGCTGGTTAAATATCCTATGGGCTGGGGAGGCACTATAACATATGATGTGGCAGGCTCGGTAAGTATAGGCAGCGTCCATGGTTCCTATGCCTACTACTACCCTATAAATGAGGATATTAAAATATCGATGGGTCTGAACCTGGGATTTATGCAATATAAAATAGACCTGACAAACATTACACTGGAAGATATGAATGATCCGCAGTATAGTACGGCCCAGGATACATATTATCCCCTGGATGCAACAGTAGGAATATATTGCTATTCCTCAACATATCATGGAGGATTTGTCGCAACAAATCTGATAAACAATAAAATTAAATTTGGAGAACAGCCAACAGGTTTAAGTAAGTTAAAAAGTCATTTCTATTTAATAGGAGGATATAAGTATTTCATTAACAGGGAATGGGCAGTTGAACCGTCATTTATTCTTAAAAAAGTATCTCCTGCCCCTTTGCAGCTGGATTTTAACGCCCGGGGCTGGTACCGTAATATGGTATGGTTGGGTTTTTCTTACAGGACACAGGAAGCACTGTCAATACTGGTGGGATATATTTATGAGAAGAGAATTCAAATAAGCTATGCTTATGATATCATTTTAAATCCCTTGCGCCATTATAATTTTGGTTCTCATGAATTCACCCTGAGTTACAGATTTGACAATATCAAGAAATAATGCGACTACTTAGCTATTCCCTCTGCATAAGCGTGATATTATTCTCATGTATTGGTTTTAAAAAAAAATATCTGATCCCGGAAAAAGTGCTTGTCCCCCTTCTGGTTGATCTGCATATGGCGGATGGCATAGGAGCCGCTCAGAGAGTATTGCCCCTCCCTGAAAACCTTGATTCAACAGTTTTGTATAATAGTGTATTCGAAAAATACAGGGTCTCCAGAGAAGAGTTTGATTCAACAATGACATATTACACGAACCATCCTGACAATCTTAATAAGATTTATGAAAAAGTACTGGCAGAATTAAGCAGACTTGAAAGTGAACTGAAAGATATGGAAATAGAGCAGGAAATAAAAAAACAAACTGTTATCTGGAAAGATACAAATAATTATACATTACCTGCTGATGGCAGGACAAATCGTATAGAATTTAATGTGCCCGTTAAAAGTACGGGCAAGTATACAATATACGCTCAAATAAAAGTATTTAAAGATGATGAATCCCTGAATCCGGTCATAAATGCTTACTTCTGGTATGATAATGGAACAGCGAACGGCCACAGGGAGCATTTTAGGACCATTCCTGTTAAACAGGATAAGATACTAAACTCCTATTCGGTATCAAACAAGCTGAATAACCCGAAAATCACTCATATTAAAGGCTATATTTTTGATCATTCAAATGAGGATTCTTTATTTACAAAACATGCTTATATAACCGGGATAAAAATTGTTCATAATAGTTTTTAATATTGTTATTTAAAACTTAAATAAAAATGTTAAATATTAATTTAAAAACAGGGCTGTTTATTATAGGTATTTTTATTATTGCCGTTGCCTG
>CAZBUF010000318.1:0-4130 GCA_964495025.1 uncultured Bacteroidales bacterium
GTATGATTTTACATCCTCCAGGGCTGACCTGACCTCCGGATCATTATTAAAATAATATTCCGTTACCCTTTCAAGCGCATTAGTTGTTTTTCCCATTGCCGATACAACGACAATGATCCTGTCGTTATACTTTTTTAAAATTCCTGCAAGGTTTCTTACTGCATCAGCATTTTTTATCGATGCGCCTCCAAACTTGAATACAATCATTTTTGCCGTTTATTTATGCTAACATTAAATCCGTTAACAGCTTATTTCAATCTATAAGTTACTAATTTAGAACAACCGGAAATATATTTGTGTAAAAAATATTTAAAAGTAATTACTTTGCACAAATTATTTAAGATTTTATGCATGGAGTTGAAAGAAATCACAGGCTCATATAAAGACCATCCCAATACGCCCGGCTTTCTGAACGAACTGAAAAGTTCACACGGCAACGTATTTCACCTCAAAGGATTGGCCGGTTCATCAAAATCAGCCTTTTCTGCAGCTGTTACCATGCAATTAACAGGTATTGACATATTTATTTTCCCCCTTCAGGAGGAGGCCGCCTATTTCTATAACGACCTGGTAAATATGCATGGCGGGATGAATATTTTCTTTTTCCCTTCGTCATATAAAAGAACCATTCACTACAGCCAGGTTGACAACGGAAATATTATCCTGAGAACAGAAGTACTTAACAGGCTGAACTCCCTGAATGATAAAGCACAGGAAGAGCCTACCTCCTCATGTATAGTTACTTACCCTGAAGCTATTATTGAGAAAGTTATTACCCATGACCAGCTAAATAAAAATACCCTTCAGCTTGTGAAAGGTGAGAAGATACCGGTCAGCTTTATTACTGAAGTACTGGAAGAATACAAATTCAGTCGTGTGGATTTTGTCTATGAACCCGGTCAGTATGCAATCAGAGGAGGTATAGCTGATATTTTTTCATTTTCCGGAGACCTGCCATATCGAATTGATTTTTTCGGGGATGAGGTTGAGTCCATACGTACATTTGACGTTGAAACACAGCTGTCGGAGAAAATCTTAAATAAAGTACTCATTTTACCTAATATTCAGGATCCTTCGGTTGTGGAAATAAATGAATCATTCTTTGAATTCATTCCGAAGTCATCCAGAATATGGATATACGACCTGGAATTTATTGTCAGAAGAATTCACGAAATATTTGACAAGCCTGTTTTAACCGGTGAAGCAGAAGAACTCTCTGAAACAGATAAGAGCCGGATATTCACCCGGGGAGAAGATATTCCGGAAATACTCAAAGGTTTCACACTGATAGAGTCAGGCCAAAGATTTTTTTTCCCTGCAGATAAGGCCTATAACTTTAATACAGCTCCTCATCCTGCTTTTAACAAAGATTTCAATTTATTGGGAGAAATGTTGAAAAAGCATACCGAAGAGGGATATAAAAACTATATACTTTCTGACAGTGATAAACAAACTGAACGCCTGGCGACAATATTTGAAGATATTAATAAAGATGTCAGGTTCCATCCGTTATTAAACACCGTTCATGAAGGATTTATCGATCATGACCTGCGGATATGCTGTTTTACTGACCACCAGATCTTTGACAGGTACCATAAATATAAAATAAATAAGTACTTTTCAAATAAGGCATCACTCCCGATAAAAGAAATTAAGGGTTTACAGCCCGGAGATTATGTAGTACATATCGATCATGGGATTGGCATATTCGGCGGACTGGAAAAAATAGAAAACAACGGGAAATTTCAGGAAGCCGTGCGCCTCGTATATAAGGATAATGATATTTTATATGTCAGTATTCATTCTTTGCACAGGATCTCAAAATATAAAGGCAAAGATGAGACTGTCCCCAGGATTTACAAACTGGGAACCGGCGCATGGCAAAAACTAAAACACAACACCAAAAAGAAAATAAAAGACATTGCCAAAGAGCTTATTGCTCTTTATGCTGCACGGCAAACGGAAGAAGGTTTCTCATATTCACCTGATACATATTTACAGGAGGAACTGGAGGCATCATTCATATTTGAGGATACCCCCGACCAGATAGAGACCACAAAAGCAGTAAAAGCTGACATGGAAAATAATAATCCTATGGACAGGCTCATATGCGGAGATGTGGGGTTCGGTAAAACTGAAGTTGCCATCCGTGCGGCATTCAAAGCAGTTGCCGATAGCCGTCAGGTTGCAATTCTTGTGCCCACAACAATCCTGGCTCTTCAACATTATACAACATTTCGTGAAAGATTAAAGAACTTTCCCTGCCAGACAGATTATATCAGCCGCCTTAAAAACGCCCGTGAACAAAAGGAAACACTTAAAAACCTGGAAGAGGGGAAAACCGATATCCTTATCGGAACTCACAAAATACTTGGAAAAGATATAAAATTCAAAAATCTGGGATTGCTTATTATTGATGAAGAACACCGGTTCGGTGTTGCAGCAAAAGAAAAACTAAGACATTTGCAGTCAAATATCGATACTCTTACTCTTACGGCCACACCCATACCCAGAACACTCCAGTTCTCACTGATGGGCGCCCGCGACCTGTCCGTTATTAATACAGCTCCCCCGAACCGCCATCCTATTATCACAGAGCTTCATACATTTAATGATGAGATAATAAAAGAAGGTATTGATTTTGAAATTTCCAGGAACGGCCAGGTATTCTTTCTTCATAACAGGATAAAGAATATTGCGGAGATTGAAGCTCTTATAAATAAATTGTGCCCGGGAGTAAAAACAGCTATAGCTCATGGACAAATGGAGGGTAAAAAACTTGAAGAGATTATGCTGAATTTCATCAGCGGTGATTACGATATATTAATTACAACAACAATTATAGAATCAGGTCTGGATATTCCAAACGCCAATACAATATTTATCAATGATGCCCAGAATTACGGATTAAGTGATTTGCACCAGTTAAGAGGCAGGGTTGGCAGGTCAAACAAGAAGGCATTCTGCTATCTGCTGGCACCTCCGCTGACCTTTGTTACTCCCGAAGCACGAAGAAGGTTAAAAGCCATAGAAGAGTATGCTGAACTGGGCAGTGGCTTTAATCTTGCCCTTCAGGACCTCGATATCAGAGGAGCCGGAAATTTGCTTGGCGCAGAACAAACAGGATTTATAGCTGACATAGGATTTGATACATATAATCGTATTCTCAACGAGGCGATACAGGAATTAAAAGAAAATGAATATAAAGACCTCTGTGAAAAAACAGACAAACAGCCTGAAATACACCCTGCATCACACAAATACATTGATGATTGCCAGATCGATACGGATCTTGAACTGCTTTTCCCCGATGATTATATCTCAAATATCACGGAAAGAATTCACTTATACAGGAAACTTGATAATATTAAAACCGAAGGTGCACTTAAAGAATTCGAAGACCAGCTTATTGACCGGTTCGGGCCCTTACGCGAACCAACAAAAGAATTATTATCAGTTGTAAGATTGCGTTGGATAGCAGTTGAATCAGGACTGGAAAAGATTATAATGAAAAATCAAACACTTATCGGCTATTTCATTTCAGACCAGGAATCACCATATTTCAAATCACAGGTATTCAATAATATCCTGGCATTTGTTCGTAATAACCCCACTATGTTTAAAATGAAAGAAAAAAATAATAAGCTCAGCATTACTATTCATAATATCAGCACTATAAGCAAAGCTGTCAATTTTCTTCAGACTATTTTGAACAGTTAGCCTGTTTAAATCCAATCATTATTTATCTTTGCTGCAATTTTCAACTCTGATTCATAAATTTGTAATTATGTTATGATTATAGGGTAATTAGCAAATAGCTTATCATATATTATGATGATCCGGTTCGTACTGACAAAACATTTATACATGCCGGGAAATAAACCGTAAATCTTATTACTGAAGATAAATACTGATGAATCTTACAATTGATATAGGGAATTCAAACAGCAAAGCCGCAATATTCATTAATAATGAAATTGTTGTATCAAAAACATACAGGGAATTTTCTGATGCCAATTTAATGGAATTATATGATACCTGTAATTTCAGGAATATGATCGTTTCTTCGGTATCCGGCAGTAATAAGAATATAAATAAGCCTGACCTGCCTCTGGATAATTACATTGAAT
>CAZBUF010000319.1:0-8869 GCA_964495025.1 uncultured Bacteroidales bacterium
CAAGGTCTATGGATGAGTCGAATAATAACCCTTTTATCTTCTCATTAGCCTGATTAATATTTATTCTAACATTTTTAGCATCATTTTCACCTGCATTGTATATTTTGAGTTCCAGTTTTGCAGTCTCATTAGCTTCAAGCACCCCGTTTTTATTATTATCGGTAAGGATCTGCTCATCAACCTGAAGTCTGGGGAACCCCTTTTCAAAAGAAGCTGCCTGTTCTTTTGCACTTACAAGCTTTATTGTCTTTACTTTTCCTGAAATTACCTGTGCCCCGACTGAAGCAGGAAACCCCATGGCAAGTGCAATAACAAGAAGTCTGAACATAAGAATATTTTTTCTTATGTTTCCGTAATGTAGATACTTAATTAACATAACCACAGAATTTTAAAATTTATATTTCAATGTTAACATAGGAGCCTGTCCGTATGCATCATAATCGTATCCTATATGGATATTCCGGTCCAGCCCGGCATTAAGTTTACTGGTTTTGCTGATATACTTAACAGTTGTCCATCCTAAATCCAGTATCCATATAGCAATAGTAGTTATGCCCATCATATTGGTCTTATTGACCTGACTGGTATAGTCATCATATAAAGCATTTTTTTCATCCGGATTGTCCGAATTTAAATAATCGTTATATGTAGTGTTTGATTTGTCGTTAAATATTAAAGTAGTGGCTAATGAACCATAGCCTGCAACACCGAGAAGCAGATAAGGGCTTGCCCTCTCCATGTCATAAAGTCCCCATCCCGGGAACACAGCTGATTTGATCAATACTTTTTCTATTCTCAGATTATGCACAGTAACCAGTTCCGCCATTACCTGGACATTTACCTCATCCTCAATATTTATCCCTTCACTGTCAAAATCCCACACAATATTAAGGCCTTTCCCACCGACAATATTGTTGCCAACATGCCCGTTTATATTCCCGGCTTTTAATTCCTGTCCGGATGATTTCCGTATTTCGATCCATACATTAAACCTCTCATTTGGCCTTGTGTTGATAAGATCATAACTTATAATTAACCTGCCCCTGTCAAGTGCCAGTTTTGTATTCTCAATTCTTGCAGATGTTTGAGAATAACCGGTTTTACAGAATATTACAGAAAATAATATGATACATGTTACAAAAATAAATTTGCAAAATTCCTTTTTCATAATAATATAATAGTAGTATTTATGTTAAACCAAATTGGCATGTAATAGTAGTCAATTTTTTTATTAATAACAAGTTACAAAATAAGTAAACTTATGTCAAGACAATTTTTACAACTGCCGGCAGTTTTTACACTACCGGACTGTTTATAATGATTAAAAAAATACAATTATCAAAATCCCGGAAATAAAAGCTGCCGGGATAACAAAAGGATGGACAGGCATGTCCGTGGAAAGTCTGCCATATTGTTAAAAGTTGATAATATATCAGTTGCTAATAAGCAGTAATTAGCTAAATTTATTCCGGTTTTTATTTTTTACAGAATAATACCAATAAAATTCAGGATAATTTGAGTTTATTAATTTATTCTTTTAAAGAATCACCGAGGTTAGGATATATTCTTAAGCTGATATTTACAGAATTATCAGGCCTGTCATTTAATATTACTCATGACAAGGTGCAATTCAGCAAATTCAGGGGGCCGAAAATAAATTATTCAGACGGCAGGCTTACTGACAGTTCCATATGGATCATTCCGCATAGTATACTTTTTGAGGATAATATCATAAAACAGGAAATAAATATTTACATGTTGGACAATATAAAAACCTTTTTCATGACATCCGGGGGATGTGATCTGCCCTTTGATATTTTTGCAGCAAGTTTTTACCTTGTATCCCGATACGAGGAATATTTGCCATTCAATGCTGATAAATACGGGCGATTTGATGTAAGCGGGAGTATTGCACATGTTCACGGATTCCTTGATGAGCCCGTAGTTAACCAGTGGGTAATGAAACTGAAAGGTATTCTTCAGAAAAAATTCCCTGAACTGTCATTTCCCGGCAGACAATTTAAATATATATCTACCATTGATATTGATAATGCCTGGGCATACCTCCATAAGGGATTTATAAGGACAACAGGCGCTTTTATCAAATCGTTGATAAGAGGTGATTTTAATGACTTTGTAAAAAGGATTCATGCTTTGACGGGAACCTGCAAAGACCCTTATTATAACTTTGATTTTATTCATGATCAGGAAGTAAAATATGGTTTTCGTTCTGTATATTTTTTCCTGGCCGGGAAATATGGCAAATATGATAAGAATATTCCCATCAAAAACCGGGCATTTAAGAACCTTATCCTGGATAACCATGAAAAGGGAGAAATAGGAATCCACCCCTCATATAATTCCAATGCTGATTTCAGGACATTAAAAAAAGAAGTGTATCGATTAGCCAGACTCATAAACAGGGGAATTGAAAAAAGCCGGCAACATTACCTGGTTTTAACATTCCCGGATACATATCAAAGACTTATTGAATTGGGCATTAAGCAGGATTATTCACTGGGATACAGTTCTGCGGCAGGATTCCGTGCCGGCATATGTGATCCTTTCAGGTTTTATGATCTGTCAAAAGAACAGGAAACAAACCTTATATTGACGCCTTTTCATATTATGGATGTTACATTGAGGGAGCATATGAAACTGAAGCCTGATGAGGCTATAGCTACTATTAAAAAGATCATTACCGGCATTAAGGATGTTAATGGTACATTTGTAAGCCTGTGGCATAATGAATCATTGTCAGAAACAGGGGAATGGAAAGGATGGAGAAGAGTATACGAGGAAATGCTTAAAATCGTAAATAGTAAATCGTAAATGCTAAAATATTTTCGGCATAAGGAAATAGACAGGGAAAAGTGGGATAACTGTATTGCCGGTTCGGCGAATGAATTTATTTATGCATATTCATGGTATCTTGACATTGTCAGTCCCGGATGGGATGCGATAATTAATGAAGGCTACACCGCAGTCATGCCCCTTACATGGAAAAAAAAATTTGGAGTTTACTATTTGTATCAGCCCTATTTTACACAGCAACTGGGCATCTTCTCAACTGCCTTGATAAATGATACTATTGTAAATGAATTTATTAATGCAATTCCTGACAGGTTCAGATACATTCAGATAAATCTTAATGAATATAATCCTCATAGCAGCATACAGACTGATATTATTTTAAATTCCAACTATGAACTGCCACTGTCAGCCACTTATGAGAAAATATATAATTCCTACTCAAGAAACTGCAAAAGAAATATAAAAAAGGCTGTTGAAGCAGGCCTGACAATAACTGATAATATCTCAATCTCGCAGTTTGCAGAGTTTTTGAAAGAAAACCTGGGTGAAAAGATAACTGAACTAAACAGTAAGGATTACGAGACTTTAAAATCAATACTTAAATCATCGGCAGAAAATAACACAGGTAAGATATACGGAGTATTTACAAAAGAAAAAGAACTGTGTGCCATAGGGTTTTTCCTGCATACTTCGGGGAGGTGTATTTTTTCTGTTTGTGCTTCATCGAAGCAGGGAAAATCATTTCAGGCTATGTACCTGCTGGTTGATCATGAGATTGAAAATAATTCCGGCAGGAACATGATCTTTGATTTTTCAGGTTCCAAAATTAAAGGCATAGCATATTTTAATAGTACCTTTGGTGCCAGGCCGGCAGAATATCCTCTTGTTTACAGAAATAATCTGCCATGGTTCATAAAAATTTTCAAATTGTAAATTAAAAATAAGGAAGTGGCGGATTTCAGTAAATTATTTTATAACATTTGTAACTTTGCAGCAAATATTCTGCCATTAAATTTTCTGATAAGGATTTCAGGCCAAAAATTTATCCTTCCCTTCTATCATGTAGTAAGTGATGCTTATTTGCCGCATATCGTAAACCTGTATAAATATAAAAATGTCAACTCATTCAGGTCTGATCTTGATTTTTTTCTGAAATATTACAAACCGGTAGATTTGCCTGACCTGATCAATATGATAAAAAACAATAAAAAGCCGGACTCAAATTCGTTCTTCCTCTCTTTTGACGATGGATTACGTGAGTTTTACGATATAGTATCACCCATTCTTCTTGAAAAAGGCGTGCCGGCAACCTGTTTCCTTAATTCCGCATTTGTCGATAACAAGGACATGTTCTTCAGATTTAAAGCAAGCATACTGATTGAATTGATCCGAAAGCTGAGCAGGAATTCATATGAGTGGAAGAATTTAAATACATGGTTTACAGACAACAATTTGTCACCGGAGAATTATAAAACACAACTCTTAAAAATAAAATATCACGATAAGCAAAAGCTTGATGATTTGGCAGGAATATTAAATTATGATTTCAGTGATTACCTTAACAGGGAAAAGCCTTATCTCACAAGTTTACAGGTAAAAGACCTGATAAAAAAAGGGTTCACTTTCGGGTCTCACAGCATCGATCACCCCGAATACCGTTATATCCCACTCAGTGAACAGGTTAAGCAGACCAGGGAAAGTATTATCGGTATTGCCGGCATGTTCGATCTGGATTACAGGGTATTTGCCTTCCCTTTTACCGATTATGAATTATCACTTAAATTTTTCCGGGAAATAAACATGGATAATTCACTGGATTTTACAGCGGGCTGTGCAGGAATAAAACATGACAGTGTAAGAAACAACCTGCAGAGGATACCTATGGATTACCATTTCCTGAAAGCAGGCAGCAGAATTAAAATTGATTATTTTTATTATCTGATCAAATCGGTGTTTAACAGGAACAGGATAATAAGGAATTAGATGATACAAATAAAAGACCTTAAAATATCGCAGCTTAAAGAATACATAAATTCCGGTGAGTATAAGAACCTGAGAGATATTCCAATCACTCCTCAGCGTGCACTTTCTTATATAAATAACCCAACCGGGGACAAAGAAGACAAAGTACTTTTTCTGGCATATGATAATGATAAATTTATCGGTTACCTGGGAGCATTGCCGGATATTTTTATAATAAATGACAGATCCTATAAAGTTGCATGGCTGAGCTGTATGTGGGTTGACAATGACTACAGAAGACAAGGTATTTCAGTTATGCTGCTCAATCATGCAAATAAAATTTGGAATTCTGATTTATTGATAACTAATTACATACCTGTATCAAGGGGCGCTTTTGAAAAATCAGGTATTTTCACAGGATTTAAGTCCATGCCGGGTATAAGAGGATATATAAGATTTAATCTTGCAGAAATAATCATCTTAAAAAAACCCGGGCTGAAAAACATCAAATGGTTGATCTCATTATTTGATCTCACAGCAAACCTGGCCAACGGGCTGAGGTTAATGTTCTGGAAAATCTCTGCTAATACCGGTAAAATAAAAATTGAATATTTGCATGAAATGGATGATGAGACCGGCAGGTTTATCAGCAAGAGAAATAATAATCATCTTTCACCAAAGGATAAGACCTTCTTTGACTGGGTCAACAAATATCCGTGGGTGCTAAATACACAGGATAAAGAGCAACCCGCCAGACGATATGAATTCTCTTCAGCCAGCAAAAATTTCAGGCAGTTATTCCTTAAGGTGATGAACAGTAATAATAAAATAATTGCTTTTATAATGCTTACTTATCACGGATCGCACCTGAAAACCCCTTATTTATATTTTGATGACGACAATGCCGGCATTGTTAAGAAGATAATTTACAGCCAGCTTCTTAAGTCAAAAGCAAAGACTTTTACCACATACCATCCCGGCTTAATAAAAGCTATCAGATCAGGGAGAGATCCTTTTATTTTGATCAGGAATATGCATCTGGGTTCCATTATCAGCAAAGACTTGCTGCAAAGGATAGGGGATACTGACAAGTATTTGCTGATG
Source organism: uncultured Bacteroidales bacterium (assembly GCA_964495025.1). GTDB lineage: Bacteria > Bacteroidota > Bacteroidia > Bacteroidales > UBA10428. The sequence continues at coordinate 5,881 of CAZBUF010000319.1, forward strand.
GAAGGTGACGGGGACGTTGCATTTGTTTAGATGCTTTCAGGGTTAATAGCCTGTTTGATTGCTACAAAAACCCTTTCTTCCTCATCTAACGCCATCCTGGAAATTTCATCGGAAGATATTATATCAGCAGGATTGAATATTTCAATCATGAATCCTGCGTCTTTGATCCTCCTGAAGTAATCAGGCCCATATATTCTTACATGCTCATGATGTCCGAATTTTTTCAGCCTTTCTTCGTTCGTTGTTGCTTTAAGATCTTCGATAGTTGTATTTAACCTGTATGATATCGGCACCTGCAGTATCGCAGAACCACCGGGCTTCAGTACCCTGTATATTTCCTTCATAGCGCGTTTGTCATCAGGAATATGTTCCAGAACGTGGTTGCAGAGTAATAAATCAAAATAATCCGTGTCAAACTGAAGTGATGTTACATCTGCTTTTACTGCCCTTGTATAATATGAATATCGTTCAGGATCAATATCGCCCGCTATGTATTCAATATCCGGCTTTTTGGAAAAAATAAAAGCTATCTGCGATTCCGGGGCAATGTGCAGCACCCTGATGCTTTTGCTGAAAATACCGGTGTGATCAAGATATAACTTGACAATTCTATGCCTGTAGCTTGATTTGCATACCGGACAATAATCGTTCTTATGATAACCTGCTCCAACAACTATTAGTTCATCCAGCACAGGATTTTCCGCTCCTCCCGATCTGAATTTCCTTATTTTGCTGTCACAGCAATTACAATAAAACCTGTTTCCATAATTGAGTATTCTTAATATTCCCAGCTTTGTTTCTCTGGGTATCTTAGACTTCAGGGTTGTGATCATTTTTCAGTTTCAGACTGTTTATGATAAACCAGCGGGTTATTTCTAAATGTAAGCAATATATATAATAACAGAAATACAGCTCCTTCAAGGATAGTATAGACTATGTTCCAGTTGATTTTAAATATATGCCTGATGACCAGATCAAGAACGACCTGGGAAAGTAAGATATACAGAGCCGGCCTTAGATATCCCATGTCCACAAACAAACTCAGATACTTTATTGAATCTTTACTGTAGAAATATATGAACATTACCAGGTAACTTATGAATGTTGTTATTGCTGCACATTTATATCCATATAAAGGTACAAAAATAAAGTTCAGTATTATATTCAATACTGTAACAGATAAAAACCCGGTAACAATTTTTTTGTACGAATTTGAAAACTTCAGTTTTATTTCATGAAACTGCGTAAGTCCGTATAAAAGTGAGCTCAGCATTATCCAGGGGATCATCATATATCCCACCCTGAACTTTTCTCCCAGCAATATTATTGATACCTGCTTTGAAAATAACGACATGTATACTGTTAAAGGCAGAAGAAGATAGATATACAGTCCGACAAACCGTTTTATCAACTTGCCGGAATTTTCATAGTTATTCTCCAGTTCATTTAACAGGGCAGGATTCAATGAGGCCAGGAATACGTTAACCAAAGCAGCTATACTGATATTGGCAATGTTATAAACCTGGTTATAAATACCTACTGAATCAATATTATCAAATATTTTAATTATATACCTGTCGCTGGTCGCCAGAATAACAATGCTCAGATTGACAGTAATGCTCATTGCCCCGTATAAAAGAAGGGTCTTTTGGTGCCTGACCGAAATATGTGATAACTTAAACCTGACCGGCTTGCAGGTGAATAATATTATTAGTATCAGAAAAAGGGCATTTATGATCGAATTGCTAATTACAAATGCTTCAATCCTGAGATCGAGGATAAACGTCAGGTAAAGCAGTAACCCGAAGCTTATTAATATCCGTAATCCCTGCAGCGTATTATATGTAAACGTTTTGCCTTCAATACGTATTCTTATTAATATAAGGCTTATAAGATCCTGTGTTGTAAAATGAATAAAACTGAACAGCACGAGTTTCTTTAATAAGACGCTATCCACTGAATTATACCAGGCAAAGGTTATTCCTCCCAGGATCAGCGTGCAAACAAGAAACAGGGTATAGGTATTTGTATACAGGTGTACCTGTTGATCATTTTTTTTATAGTTTATATAGAATCTCCAGAAACCACTTATCAGCCAGGAATAGAAGGCAATTGAAAGATAGCTGTAAGTGATAAATACCAGTGAGTAATATCCGTATTCACCCGGGGTGAAGATCCTTGTGTATACAGGAGACCTAATGAAGCCTACGATCATAGGCAGGATGGTGCCGGCCGAATACCAGCCCAGATCCTTGATAAATGTCCTGTAATTGAATTGATACAATGTGTACTTTTTAAAACAGATTTAAATAAGCCCCGAATATATACCTGTTAATTTACTTTCCATCAGGCTCCATTTATATTTCTCATTAGTGGCTTTTTTACCATTGTCGCTATATTGTTTATATAATTCCCTGTCATCCAGGATCTGTAATATTGCATTACAGATATCTGATGGATCTGAAGGATCGATAAGCTTCCCCGTCCGGTTCTCAGTTATATATTCCGATAAGTGCCCGAAACGGGAACATATCACCGGAAGACCAAAAGCCATATATTCAAACAGTTTTATCGGTAATATGATATGGTGAACGGGATTATCCAGAAATATTGCAAGCCCGGTTTTACTGTTATTATATAATTCCGCTACTCTTTGATAAGGAACAGGGTCTTTTATAACAATGTTTTCTGATAACTGATATTTTTCGATCAACCCTGTAATCTTTCTCCTCAGTTTTCTTTCAAGTATGGGGCCTACGATTAAAAATTTAAGATCCCGTGAATTCATTTTGGCAATTCTCATGGCCTCTATTATCATAAATATGCCCCTGGCCTTTTTTATACCGCCGCAATATATCGCATCATACTCCCTTTTCTCAAATGGCAACTCCTGCGGCCCGGCATTTATGAGGTCAGTATAGTTAAATATAATATCAACATTAGGAGTTCCGAGGTAATTCCTGAATTTATTATTGACTATCTCCTCCGT
>CAZBUF010000320.1:0-4274 GCA_964495025.1 uncultured Bacteroidales bacterium
AGCCGCCTTACAAAACATGAACTGGAATTATCGGATAAGCTTGATAATATCTGTACAGGGATTGTGAAACACCCTGAAGCAGAAATTATTCTACCGGATGACGCCCCCGGAGAATGGACATATTTTGCAACATACGGAAAACAAACTCTGGAGAATGATCTGCTGGGCATGGTGGTCTTTTACAAAAGAACAGATCTTATAAAACTGGCCGAAGATCAGGAAAGTTATGTTATAGTATTATCACCGGCTGATAATAAACTCACATATTTCTTCGGGGCAGCCTGGGAACAGGAAAAGGACGGAATAAAAAACAAAGCGGAGTTTATTGATTATATTAATGAACAAAAATCTCTTCTGAACTCGAAATCGAAAATAAAAATACAACACGGAAGTTAAACCTGCGTATATTGACATATAATGAAGATGAAAGGTATTGCACTATCGGAATGGTACAGAAGGTTTGTATTTATTAGCTTTCTTGTAATTTTCTTTATCTCCCGGGGATTTTCGCAGGTTGTCGCATTTCCGGGAGCTGAGGGTTTCGGTAAAAATGCAACCGGGGGACGGGGCGGTTATGTTATTGAGGTAACAAATCTTAATGATGACGGGCCGGGTAGCCTGCGGGAAGCAGTTGATGCATACGGCGCAAGAACTATCGTATTTAAAGTGTCGGGAACGATCTTTCTTGAATCAACCCTGAGGATCGACAATGACAGTATTACTATTGCAGGGCAGACAGCCCCGGGATATGGTATCACGCTGGCAAACTACAACCTGAATGTTGATGCGGATAATATTATAATAAGATATATCAGGAGCCGCCTTGGAGATAATATAGATCAGGAAGCAGATGCACTGACATGCACAGGAGCCAGGGATGTCATTATTGACCACTGCTCATTTAGCTGGAGTATTGACGAAGTAGCGTCCTGCTACAGAAATGAGAATTTTACCATGCAATGGTGTATTATCTCGGAAAGTCTTTATAACTCAATACATTCAAAAGGGAATCATGGCTATGGCGGCATCTGGGGCGGCGCTGATGCATCCTTCCATCATAACCTGCTGGCTCATCATTCCAGCCGCAATCCCAGGTTTAACGGTGCACGCTATGAATCAGAATGGGATGAGCTTGTCGATCACCGTAATAATGTGATATATAACTGGGGCTTTAACAGTGCATATGGCGGAGAGCCAAGCGAGATCGACGGCTCTATGTCACGGGTTAATATGGTGTCAAACTACTACAAGTCAGGGCCCGCGACAAGTTCAACAACACTCGAATACCGGATAGTCGAGCCCTATTCGGACCTTATGTACGGATTTGGTGAATGGTATATCGACAGCAATTATGTGTATGGTTATCCTGATGCTGCAAGTGACAACTGGACTTATGGGGTGCAGGGGGTAAGCCAGGCAACAAAAGATGAGATTCGCAGTCTTACTCCATTTGATTATGATATCACAACAATACAAACTGCCGAAGAAGCTTATAATGAAGTTATATTAAATGCAGGTGCATACCTGCCCCGAAGAGATACTGTCGACAGGCGTATTATCTCCGAAACAATTAACGGAACAGCTACATATGGTGCCAGCTGGGGCGCAGGTACCGGAATCATTGACTCCCAGGATGATGTCGGCGGATGGCCGGCACTATTCTCAGCTCCTGCTCTGCCAGATGCTGACCATGATGGAATGCCCGATGAATGGGAAATATTGATGGGATTGGATTTTGAAAATGACAGTGACCGTAATGGAGATATTAACTTTAATGGCTATACGAATCTTGAAGATTATCTCAATAGTATTACCGAATTTCCTGACTTTGTCCTGCCCCCCTCTGAGTTAACTGCAGAGCTTGAGGATATAAACAACATAAGCCTGTCATGGACAAAAAACGGCAATAATTATGATGGTTTTATAATTGAAAGAAAAACCGGTGGTGAATATTTAGTAATTGACAGTATCGATTTTAATCTGGTGAATTATTCAGATACCGGATTGCTTTATGAAACAAATTATTTTTACCGGCTTCGGGCCTATTCAGGTACCGACACATCAGTTACCTCAAATGTTGCCGGAATATCAACTCTCCCTGAAAACGGGTTGCCGCATGCTTCATCTAACCCGGCACCTGCCAGCGGAGAGATGATTTATATCGACTCAGTGGCATTATCCTGGGAAGCCGGGCTGGGTGCTGCCTCCCATGATATTTATCTTGGAACGGACGATCCCCCGGGGTTTCTGGTGAACCAGACCGGCAATACATATATTGTCAAAGGCCTGGCTTCCGGAGAAACATACTTTTGGAGGGTTGATGAAGTTAACCCATACGGAACCACCGAAGGTGAAGTATGGTCCTTTTCCATAGGCACAATTTTCACTGACACCCTTGTCGGACGCTGGGAATTTGAAAGTCTTGACACTGCTTACGACTCAAGCGGATATGAAAATCATGGGTATTTTAATAATTTCACTTCAGAATCGCTTGTGCCACGAGGATCATCTCAAAATGCGCTATGCTTCAACGGAGATGATCAGTATGTACTTATCCCTGATAATAATACACTTGATTTCAACATTAACGGCTTCACTATTTCATTCTGGATGAAACAGGATACACTTGAACTGGACAACTCAAAAGATTACAGATATATAGTAAAAGGTTCAACTATTGAAAATGGAGGACTTGATCGCTCCGGCAAAAGATATGAAGTATATTATGATGCAGGGACAGATGAATTCTGTTTTGCCATAGATGACAATGATACACAAAGCCAGGTTGTTGCCGATGGCAGGAAGTACGTTACCGGCGAATGGACACATGTGGCAGCAGTAAGAAATACTGACCTTAACAGACTTTATTTATATGCCAATAGTGCCCTGGCAAAAGTTGCTAACGATGGCACGGGAGATATATCGCAGGAAGAAGATTTATACTTCGGTGTAAATCCCGATTATCCCGTGTATCTGATAGGTTGCCTTGACGACATCAGGTTATACAGTTATGCATTGACGAAAAGTGAAATTACCGGTATTTATAACCAGGGCATAACTACAAGGGTACAACATGATCCTTATGAATCCGGGTTTGATATTTATCCTAACCCGGCATACAATAATATAACCATTAATATGAATGATGTATATCATGGGCCTGTAATTCTTGAGATCATTAATGCATATGGCCAGACCTGCCTGAAACAGGACATAGTAATATCAGGCAAAGGCGCCGTTTCAATCAATGTAGAACATCTCAATCCCGGTTTTTATATTGTAAAAATAAAAAAGGGGACAGCTCCCCTATTAATTTCTCAATAGGGACAGCTCCCTTATACACTTTCAACGTATTGTTTAAATGAGAAATTTATACGTGGTAGCAATTCTTCATAAATTTCGCCCGATTCAAGCATTTCATCATCCCCTTCTTCATAGAGCCACAACAAATTTATAACCTTGTTATCCGGATTTCCTTCAAAAACCTTTAATAGATCCAACAACTGCTTTGACACACTTGTATTAAAGTACTCAAGGTTCACTTCAATATTAATCTCATCATTGCTGAATCCCTGTGCCCATGTTATTAAAGGTAGAAAGAACTGAAATGCATTTTCAATCAGGGCTCTCCCCTCCATTTTAATCTCGCCGGTGGTTTTAAATGATATTGTCGGCAGTGCATCAGAGCCTTTAATATAAAGGTCTTCCATCTTGGTTTTGGTTAATTTTTCAGGTCTATTATGTCAAAATTAGCTTATTATTAGATACCTGTTATAAAATATTGGCTAACAAGTATTTTTAATTGACTAATTATAAGAATTGATGGATTAAGTAACAATTATTTATGATGTATGTTATTAAGAATTATTAAAAGTTTTAAACCAGTCAGATTAGTTTTCTCACTTCAGTTGCTCTGACTATTATTCCGACAATCTCATCAACTGCCATGGTCATGCAGTTGAACGACAGGTCAAATCTTGTATAATCCGTATTCTTGCCTTCAAAAAAATCCCTGAACTGTTTTCTTTTTTTATCAATATCCAGTGTATATTTTTCCGCCTGTTCAATATCCATATTTAGTTTTTCACTTGCTCTGAGTACTCTCCATTCCAGGGGCGCTTCAAGATGAATATGCAAAGATTTGGGAATATCCCTGGTTATTGCCACTCCTCCCCTGCCAACTATTACTACATTACCCTCGCATCCTATATTTCTGACAACCCTTGCAATAGTATTTCTTATCTTCCTGTCACTTTTATAATATTTGGTTGTCT
>CAZBUF010000321.1:0-7054 GCA_964495025.1 uncultured Bacteroidales bacterium
AAAGCGGCCATATAGGGATATTAAAAAGTTTTCATCCGGATTGTCTGTTCTTACAGAATCTGCATCACTTAATTTAAAATACCTCGTGTCAAGAATAACAAAATCTTCTGCCATATTTCTGTTATATATCGTATTTCCACGCTGCCAGTGCTGCCAGGAGTACCCGGCAGTCAGGTTAAAATTACTTGCTCCAACTTCTTTGGTATAGTTAACATAAGCATCCAGTAACTCTGAATCGTAAGTATTGGTATAATCATACTTTCTTCCAAGCTCATTACTATAATCCCGGATGGTAAATGTAGAACCCGGAAGTAAATCGTCTCTGCCTTCAGTTGAGGTCCTGTCCATACCTAAATTCACATTAGCTTTTAGATCGGGGAAAAAATGCAACTTATACTCCAAATGCGCATTTCCAATCAGGCGATTTACATCCGCAATATTATCCCGGAGTTCCAGCTGAGCTACGGGGTTATCTGTAAAAGTCGTTGCTATTCCTTCCGGATCCATGCTGCCATCAGCCAGGTTTTCCTCTGTCCATTGAAAGTATCCTTTATACCTTATGTTACCGTTTTTTATGGCTTGCGTTGGATCAAAAGTAACAGCATTGCCAACAGCCCCCGGAGCATTGCCAATAGACCCGGCTCCTCCAAATGTTGTATTTGCAAAAGCACCTTTAACATTTAGATTGATTTTTAAGTGATCATCAAAAATATTTGGATTTAGGTTAAGGGACATAGTATGCCTCATTGTTTCCGTAGTTTTTACAATACCCTGCTGATCAGTAAAGCCATATGAAGCTCTGAAAGGAATATTTTTATAACTCCCGGAAACGCTCAGATTATTGTTGCTTGATATCGCGTTTCTGTAGATTTCGCTTTGCCAGTCAGTATTCGCAGTACCCATCCTCGCTGCAATTTCTGCACTTAAGCCAGGTTTTCCGTCTGCAACCCGCGAATTAATTAACTCCCGGTATTCATCCCCGGTCATTACGTCCACAAATTTAATGGGTGTGCTTAGGGATACCTCTGAACTAAACTCAACCTTCAGCCTTCCTTCGATACCTTGTTTTGTAGTGATAATGATCACTCCGTTAGATGCCCTTGATCCATAAATGGCAGCGGCAGAAGCATCTTTGAGCACAGTAAATGACTCAATATCATTAGGGTTCAATGTGTTTAGAGGATTGGAAAGTCCACCTATATTACCATCATCCACCGGAAATCCGTCTATTACAATAAGTGGGTCATTCGTGGCTCCACCAAGGGATGATCCCCCTCTGATACGTATAGTATTACCAGCACCCGGGGCACCGTCATTGCTGGTAACAGTTACACCGGCTATCCGGCCTAACAATAATTCCTGAGGTGAAGTAGTAACCCCCTGATTAAAATCTTTGGTCCCCAATGTGGCGACAGATCCCGTAAGGTCATCTTTTCTTACCTGACCATAACCAATTACAACAACTTCATCCAGGCTGGCAATGTCAGGAACCAGATTTATGTCGATTTGGGTTTGACTACCGACAGTGATCTCTTCGTTCAGGTAACCAACATAAGAAAACTGCAGAATACTTTCTGCGCCGGGCACGGCAATACTATAATTACCATCCGGGGCGGTTACAGTTCCGGTTGTTGTTCCTTTAATAACAATATTGACACCGGGTAATCCAATATTATTCTCATCAAGTACTTTTCCCGTAATGTTAACTTGTTGAGAAAACAATGGCGGACATAGTACTAAAATAAAAATTAAAAAACATAGTAATTTTCTCATAGGTTTTTAAATTTAAGATTATAAATTTAGTTGTTAACTATCTGTTATTAATATCTTGATCAAAAAAATGATTATTAAAATGATCATCAGTATAACAGCGATTTCTTTAAATAATACCCTTCGTAAAGGGCGTGGTTTTTGTTTTTGAATCTCTTGATTACTCACAGCTTATAAGTATTATAAGAAAAAACAAACTTCTAATTGATTTGAATTTGAAAAGGATAATAAAAGGAATGGATTTTTTCATAAGCATTCAGGTAATTTTAAGGTTAATAATTGATACCGCAAAATATTACTTACAACGCTTATAAATGGAAAGGAATTAATCAATTAAGGAAACAAATTTTACTATCACGAAAAAATTCTTACATACAACAAAAGAAATCTTACATGAATGACGATTGTTATTAAAAAAAAGAATTCTAATATTGAGGATTTTTTAAGGAAATTGAACTTTTATATTTGATTGTATATTTCTTAAGACCGGTTTTTAAATAAGATGCTCCACCGAAGCCATTCCATACGCCGGGACCATGTATTAATTCCGCATATATATTTACTATTCAATGATCAACTTAAAAATTTTTCTCTGAGATCTTCTATATCTTTTTTATCAATTGGCACGAACTTGCCTATAGCAGTACTCATTATCAGGGATTTGGCGCTGAACTCCGCAATTTCAAGGCGATCGAAAGTATCAAGTAACTTGTCGCCTGTAACAATTATAGAATCATTCTGAATAAGAAGAGCGGGTGTATCAGGGTTCAATGATCCAGGAACAGTATTATTTTCTTTAAGCATATCTCCGAACTTAATAACAGGAATATCCTGAAGAAAGATCCAGCTTTCCGGGATCGTTCGTACATCAAGCCGTGCATTAGTAATGCCGAATGCCATGATGTTGGGAGGCTGCGCAAATACTATTGAATTTATATGCGGATGTTTTTTATATATCTTATCATGTACTATTACTGAGTGATCAGGGTGTTTTCCCGGTTCCCGTTTGCCTCCACGAATCTGTACTATATCATCAACTTTAATGTCCCACCGGGAAACACTGGCCGGAGTGATAAGGAAATCATTATCTTTCAACCGGACAGAAAGTGACCCGTATGCTCCGGGCATTAATCCCTGTTTACAAGCTCTCCGGCCCAGATCACATATGTTTTGACGTATAGCTGTTTCTCCTTTCGAATGATTAACCTTTTCCTGTTCTGGTAAATCCGCGGAAACTTGTGATTTAAATTTTTTAATTTGATCTTCTTTAAGGTATACCGGTGCTCCAATGGTTCTGGCACCAATTATTGTCCTGCAGGCAAATTCAAGTGTTTCAAATCTTGTATATGCATCAGGCAAATTTTCACCACCGACCACTGCGCCGTGATTTTCCAGGATAACACAATTATGTCCTGCTTTGAACGCGGAAGCAATCTTTCCGCCCAGTTCTCCCCCTCCCGGAAGGGCGTAGCCCGCATAACCAATAGTGCCACATACAAGTTTTGTATGAGGCGTGATATTCATATCCGGCTTTGTCCGCACTATGCTGAATGCAACAAGTGCGGGTGGATGAGCGTGTATTATCGCCCTGATATCAGGTCTGGCAGAATAAATAGCTTCGTGAAAAGGAAGTTCTGATGAGGGAACATGGGGCCCGGTATTTTTACCATTCTTTTTGACACATACAATATCTTTGCCGGAGAGAGAACCTTTGTCAACGGCAGAAGGAGTGATCCATATATCCCCGTTGCTGTCAGTTACCGATATATTCCCCCCTGAAGTGGTCGTCATTCGCGTTTTATATATCCTGCTTATAATTTGCGAAATCTTTTCCCGGGGATGCATTGATTGTAAATCAGGTTTTCTCATTACTGGATGAATTCAGATTGCTAGTTAATTTATTAGCTTAAAAATGGTTTTATCTCTTTAAGTTTCAGATCAAAATCTGCACCGGACGATCCTGTAAACAGGTCTTTTAACACAAGTGCCGCACCAAGTGAAGTAGCATTAGATACATCAGATGTATAAACTCTCATGTTGCTGCAAGCAGTGGCTAACTCATTGGTAAAAATACTATTTCTTGCAAAACCGCCTGTAATATAAACACATCTTATTTCATCATGGCCCTGAGTTATTAATTCAATAGAATGAACGGTTAAATTTACAAGGTCAATGATAAGCTGGTGGTATGCTTCGGTAAAATCATCGAACAAAGACAGGCTGACATTTTCATCTGTATATTCTTCGGGAATTCCATTCCTGAAGAAAACTCTTTTTCCCATACGCTTTTCATGTATTTTCCTGATTATCGTTTCCGAAGGATTTATTTTTCTGTACTCATCAATATTGACCTTAAAATGCTTTATCAGTCTTCCCGTATTAGCATCATGAATATGGCCAAGGAAAAACCGTGAGGATTTCACAGGCTTTTCCCTGATGCTCATATAACAAAGACAACCTTTTTCCAGTTCTTCAGCCGTGAGCGGAGAATGGTTGAATGGATTCATACTCACGCACCATGTGCCTGTAGAGATAAGTATGAATTTACCGGTACTGTTTTCAAGAAAAGGCACCAGTGAGGCAGAGCTATCGTGGATACCAATGCCGACATTTATTTCAGGATCAATTTTTGCCGGGAAGACTGTTTTGACAGATACTGGCTCCGGGAGATTGATTTCCTCAGCATTCACCCAATCATGATATTTCATTTCATCAAAATCCCATAAACCGGTATGACAACCAAGAGAAGTATATTCCGAAGTAATTTCACCGGTGAGTTTATAGGAAAGATACTGGGCAAAATGAAGAGTATGGTTTATTCTTTCAAAAATATCTCTTTTACATTGTTTCAGCCAATAGATCTGTAATCCTGAATTGAGCATACCGAGAACCTCCGATCCGGTTTTTCTGCCAAATTCCGCTATACCTCCATACCTGTTGCATAATGATTCAATGATATCGTGAGGCATTGGTTTCAGATAGTTATACAAAGGCGTAACACGGTGGCCGTTTCTATCAACGTGCATTAGTGTCGCTCCATAAGTGGCGAAGTTTATTGCCTTAATATCGTATGCCGTATCATTTGTGTACTTCCGTGTATTTTCATTGATCCAGTTTTCTATCCTGTCAATGTCATCGCAGGGGAATCCGTCGTCATCCCTGATCTCTTCGAAGCGCTTCTCATCTTCGGCAAGAATATCGAAGTCTTTATCAAAAAGTAATACCTTTTTGTTTGTCTTGCCAATATCGAATATTAAAATAGCTTCTTTCTTCATTTTTGGATTTTCCTGAACATCTTAAGTTATAAAGCGCTGAAACGGATTTTATTACTTTCTTTGTTTCAGTTCTTTATTTTCATATTCCTGAATTGCAGGAATAAAATCCTCACCAACAACCACTCCCTTTTGCATGCAGTAATAGTCCCATATTGCACCAAATGGTTTGGTTTTCATTAATTCAAGCAGTGCCAGTCGTTCGAAATGTTTTCCTTCTGTTTCATATTTATTCAGGATTGCCTGAGGTTCGAGCAATGCAAACATCAGAGCTTGTTGCGCGGCTCTTGTACCTACAACATATGCACCTATCCTGTTAATGCTTGCATCAAAGAAATCCAGTCCGATATTAACCCGGCTCAAGGCATTACAACGCACTACTTCCTGGGCAATCAGCAGGAGATCGTCATTCAGGGTCACTACATGGTCGCTATCCCACCTTACAGGGCGGGTTACATGAAGCAGCAATTCATCTACGAATAACAAACAGGATGATATCTTGTCACCAACCTGTTCCGTAGGATGGAAATGCCCGTTATCAAGGCATATCATTATGTTATTCGTGGCGGCATATGCAAGGTAAAAATCATGAGATCCCACCGTCATTGATTCCAGTCCGATACCGAAAAGCTTACTTTCAACTGCATCTTTGAGATATTCCTTCGGGTATTCAACCTCAAAGATCTCATCGAGCGATTTTTTAAGCAGGGCCCTGTGAGAATACCTGTCAACCGGAATATCTTTAGAACCGTCAGGGATCCATATATTATGAACAGCAGGAGATTTTAACTGCCTGCCCATATCGGCAGCAATAGCTCTGCACCTTTTAACATGATCGATCCAGAATTTCCGTGTTTCCTCATTTTTGCCTGAGAGGGTAAAACCATCTGCAGCCCGCGGGTGAGAAAAACAGGTACAATTAAAGTCAAGTCCTATACCCAGCTTTTTTGCCCAGTCGATCCAGCTCTGATAATGCTTTGTCTCTATCTGGTTCCTGTCAACGAACACACCACCGAAATCACCGTATGAAGCATGCAGGTTAAGGCGCTGTTTGCCCGGTAATAATGACATAGCCATCTCTATATCTTTTCTTAATTCAGATATGTTACGGGCTTTTCCCGGATAATTCCCGGTAGCCTGGATTCCTCCGCCTGCCAGTGCGGAATCCGGAGCTTCAAACCCTCCCACATCATCCGCCTGCCAGCAATGAAGGGATATCTGTACCTTATCCATTTTTTGTAAAACCTCTCCGGTATTTACGCCCAGTTTTTCATATTGCTCTCTGGCTATCTCATAAGCTTTCTTTGTGATTGCACTATTACTCATATTTCAGGATTTTAATATGTTTCAGATATTTATAGTTTGATATTTATATTTTATCCGAGGTTAACAATGAACGTAGAAAGGATCAAAACAATAATTCCAACAATGAGAATCAAAAGAGTTTGTTTTGTAGAGCCTTTCCATTCTTTAAGCATAATTCCCCATATATTGCTGAAGGCAATATTCAATGCCATTAAGATACTCCATGCGAATATTTCCATATTCACCGGCAACAGACTTTTGCCCATACCATAAAAATGAAACTGAAGGAACCATAATACACCTGCCAGGAAAGTAAATGAGATATTGTTTAAAAAAACTGAAGTTGATACGGAGAAATAGTCACGGTAAGTTCCATTTCTTATGTTGAGGAAGAGGCAGTAGATAAAATTAGTAATAAATCCGCCGGCAAGGATAAAGATCAGGGACGGATTATTTATATAAAGAGGATTGGTCCCTTTTTCCAGTGCGATTGCTGCAATGGGCCTGCCTGCTTCAAACCCGTAGTTCATGCTGGCGCTCATGATACCTGCGAACACGGCAATAAGCAAGCCCTTTTTTAAGGCAAATTCTTTTATTGCTTTCTTTTTTATTTCTTCCGGCAGATTTTTATCTTTTAGTGCACCTGCATAGCCTATCACTGCAATTCCTGATATAGTAATTGCCACACCAACGAGAGTAAGGATACC
>CAZBUF010000322.1:0-6103 GCA_964495025.1 uncultured Bacteroidales bacterium
TTATGCTCTGAGCTCTTGACCCACGAAAATCAGTATTTTTTGAGGGATCGAAAAAATTTGTCAGGCTGTTGAAATACCTGCCTTCAAATACAAAAGTGCCGGCTGAGGAATGAAAACCCAACCCTATACCACCGCAATAACCAAATCCGAATTTATTATCGGTTTCTGCAGGATAATCATTATAACCTGAGATATCACTCATTATCTGATATGAGATATAAGGCCCCAGGTTCAGGGCAAAGAAAATTTTGTTTTTCCCGATAGTTATGCTTGTCAGAAAGGGAAGCTCAACATAATTCAGTCTGCCGTTATAAGAAAGGGCAGAGTCCAGCATCCCCGACCATCCGTTTTCAGCATAATTCAGTTCGATCTGGATGCCTGCAAAAGACTCGGAATAATAATTAAAGACTATCCCTCCCCTGTAACCCGCTAAAAAATTTTGCTCAATATTCAGAATTTCAAAGTCGGCTCTTGAGAAGTTGATACCCTGGATAATACCAAGATATGATTCCGGCTGAAATTTATTTTGAGCATTAATGTTATGGAATATAAAAAGGCAGGTTATTATAACTAATGTTTTTTTCAAGAGCCGGAGAAATTTTATTGCAAATATAAATGTTATGATTGCTGTTTATTAAGGGTGTAATTTAGTAAATTTTTACCGGGTTTGGTTCTATAACATGTTCAATTTTTTTAAGGCAGCTGAAATAATTTAATAAATACAGGAAGCTATTTCAAATCAAGGCATAATGCATCATTTAATGCAATAACAGCATCCCTGTAGTCTTCACAATTAACTATAAATTGCATATTTACCTGTTTAAGTGACTGTGAAATACATTCTATATTTATTTTGTTTTTTGCCAGTGCCTGTGTGGCTTTGGCAAGTATCCCGGGTTTGGCAATGTTGGTGCCCAGAGCACAAATAATGGCAACAGGTTTAACGGTGACCTCAAAGTATTTTTTCTTTAAATCCTGTATCATTTTTTTGTTAATGTCATTGTTCCAGACCACCTGGGTAATACTGTTGGCATTTGTTGATTTCAGAATATAACTTACTCCATAATCCTGAAAGATTTCCATAATTCCCCTGTCAAAACCAACCTGGCCAACCATCAGGGGATCATGTATTTCAATGGCTGTAACCTTGTCAGTTCCTGAAATTAATTCAACCCTGGATTTTTTGCTTACATAGCTGCGAGATATTAATGTGCCGGGATGCTCCGGTTCGAAAGTATTTTTAATTCTAATGTTTATTCCTGCTATTTCCAGTGGTTTTGATGCCTTGGGATGAATTGCTTCCATGCCCAGATCAGCCAGTTGATCAGCCACATTGTAGTTTGTATTGCATACGGGGATACATTTATCCACTCCAACGATATTCGGATCGGCTGAAGAAAGATGAAATTCTTTATGAATAATTGCTTCATCTGCCATAACTTCAACTGCGATTTTGCTGAATGTGATCTCTGAATATCCCCTGTCAAATTCTCTCATTATACCTTCAGTACCTTTTGTATATCCCGTGACTATTGGAATGGTCTTGGAGTAATCCAGATTTTTAAATGCATTATGAATTCTCTCGTCTATTGTCAGGTATTCTGAGTCATTGAATCCGCACAGATCAACAAAAGTTGCATTTATGTCATTATTTTCCAGTATGTTAACCGAATTAAAAGCAGAATGTGCCTCGCCAATTGAAGAAAGGATCTCTCTTGCAGCAAGCAGGATATTCTGTCTGTTGACATATCCTGAGGTCAGGACATCTGCCAGGCTGTCGAGGTAATTCTTTGCCTGCACAATTCTATTAGTTATGAACTTGTCGGCAACTTCCGTATCAAGATTAATACCGACAAATGTTCTGTTTATATTCAGTAATTTGTTCAGCAGATCGTGAAGGTCCCTGTCGTAGTTCTCATTATTGACAAATTTTTGATAAACGCCGGGTTCTTTGGTTTTCTTATGTTCAAGAAACCAGTTAGTAACATTTTCGTATGCAGATACTACAAAAATTCTGCTATAATAATTACAGTCTTCATGGTTCCCGATAATTATATTATTCAGAACATCCTTGAATTTTGACATCGAGGAGCCACCGATTTTTTCAACTGACAGCATAATGCAAGGGTATTAATATTTTAAAATCATATTAAGCATTAAAAATAAATAAATTTCCTTAAATAATGAATTAGAGAGGTTATATATTTAAAGAGTGAAGATCACGAAAATGTCAATTTAAATAAACCTTAAATACCGGCTTGTAACCAATAATATTTCCGTCATTTCCCGGAAGCTCATGACCGAGGGTTATTGAAATTATTCTTTTCTGCATAAGCAGTTTCGGGGGATCATAATACCAGGCTTCTGTGAACTGCAACTTGCCGATTTTCGATCTGTTAAAATCCTTGTCTTTTTCAATTCTTTTCAGATCTGCAGGTCTCAGTTTTTTGCCGGAGAAGAAATTGTAAGCGTTGGCCTTATTATCATAAACAGCATCAAACAGCTGATCAACAAGCTCGCTCCTGTTGAGGTTGCCAAGGCATTTTTCAATCCATTTATTATCAGGATCGGTATTTTTAATTATAACATCGTAAATTATAGTATCGGCTATCAGGTTTATTGATAAAGAATCATCCGTTATTATTTTTGTTTCAACACCTTCGGCAGATTTTTCACTGCTCTCCCTGCATCCATGAAAGCAGAGGATTGCACAAAACATAATTATACAGGCAGCATATTTTTTCATTTCATACGTTTAAAATAAATTAACGTTCGTTTTATTATTGATCAGGGATACTGACATAAAGTTAGAAAATATTATAAATAATATATTTCTTTAATGCTTTATTTCGTTGAGTTCCCATTAATTAATCAGTTATGTCTGTTGAATGTAAGTTTTTTCCCGCAGGCAGGATCAATTATTTTGCCATCCTGATATACGATATTACCATTTACAAAAGTGTGAGTTACTGCCGAGTGAAAACGGAGATTTTCAAAAGGCGACCATTTGCATTTATATAATATATTGTCCTTAGTGACTTCCCATTCATGATTCATATCCAATAATACCAGGTCAGCATAATAGTTCTCCCTTATATATCCTCTTTTCTCAACCTGAAATATATCAGCAGGAGCATGGCACATTTTATCTATGATGTTTTCAAGAGGGATTTTACCCTGGTGATAAAATTCAAGCATAGCTGCAAGTGAATGCTGGACCATTGGCCCTCCTGATGGTGCTTTTATATAATAATTGTTCTTTTCATCCGGTGTATGCGGGGCATGATCGGTGGCAATGATATCTATTTTCCCGTTTATCACTGCATTTAATAGTGCATTCCTGTCATTTATGCTTTTAACGGCAGGGTTCCACTTGATTTTCGTACCGAATTTATCGTAATCGGAATCATCGAACCACAGATGATGAATACATACTTCCGATGTAATTTTTTTATCTTCTGAAGGGATGTTATTTGTAAAAAGGCCCAGTTCTTTCTCAGTTGAAACATGCAGAACATGCAGGCGGCTGTTATATTTTGCAGCTAACTCAACAGCTTTGGCAGTTGATTTATAGCATGCATCTGCATTTCTTATCAGGGTATGGTACTTTATCGGTATATCATCGCCATATTTAGCTTTATAGCGGCCAAGGTTATTCCTTATAATTTCTTCATCTTCACAATGGACTGCCAGCAGCATACCTGATCGTGAAAAAATATCTTCAAGAATGTTTTTTTTATCTACCAGCATGTTCCCTGTTGAGGATCCCATGAAGATCTTGATTCCGCAGACTTCACGGGGATCAGTTTTCAACAGTTCCCCGAGGTTATCATTTGTAGCACCAATATAAAAAGAAAAGTTGGCAGGCGAACATTTTTCGGCTATCCTGATTTTTTCCCTTAACAGGTTTTGCGTGGTTGTTTGCGGTATAGTATTGGGCATATCCATAAAAGAGGTTATGCCGCCGGCGACAGCAGCTCTTGATTCAGTTGCTATATCGGCTTTATGAGTAAGGCCGGGCTCCCGGAAATGAACATGGTCATCAATAATACCGGGGATAAGTACCTTTTCAGAAGCATCTATGATCTTTGCATGTGGAAAATTGGCGGGTACAGGTCCTTCAAATACTTTTTCAATTATCTCATTGTTTATAAGTACATGTCCCTTGAATTTACGGCCTTCATTAATAATTGCAGCATCCCTGATTAAGATTTTTGTCATGTGACAGGCTATCTTTTGTAAGATTTAAAAAAACTGCCGAATTTCATTTTCAGGACTCCCCAGAGAGCTTCATTAAATATGCCGCCTGACATTTTTGATGATCCTTCTCTTCTGTCAGTAAATACAATAGGAATTTCCACAATATTAAATCCCATTTTCCATGCAGTGAATTTCATTTCTATTTGAAAGGCATATCCCCTGAACCTGATCTCGTCGAAATTTATAGCTTCAAGCACATGCCTTTTATAACATTTAAAACCTGCGGTAGCGTCCCTGATATTCATTCCGGTAATGAGCCTGACATACGCGGAAGCAAAATAAGAGATCAGCACTCTGCCTATGGGCCAGTTTACAACATTTACGCCGGACTTATACCGGGAGCCTATGGCCATATCCGCACCGTTAAGGCATGCTTCATGCAGTCTTATAAGGTCTTTAGGATTATGTGAAAAGTCGGCATCCATTTCAAATATATAGTCATATTTATGATCAAGGGACCATTTAAACCCGCAGATATATGCCGTGCCAAGGCCGAGTTTTCCTGACCTTTCCAGAAGATGCAGATTACCGGTGAATTCAGATTTTTTTAGCAATTTGACTATATCGCCGGTATTATCGGGAGAACCGTCATCAATAACCAGTACATCATATTGCCTTGACAGGGTGAAGATTTTTCGTATTATCTTCTCAATATTTTCTTTTTCGTT
This sequence comes from uncultured Bacteroidales bacterium, assembly GCA_964495025.1. Taxonomy (GTDB): domain Bacteria; phylum Bacteroidota; class Bacteroidia; order Bacteroidales; family UBA10428. The sequence goes on from CAZBUF010000322.1 coordinate 4,929, forward strand.
ATAAGTAGGTATTATTACTAATGCTTTACTCACCCGGCTGATATTATAAAAATTTCAACGAATATAGGATTTTAAATGCAATTTTCATCATACTGAACAGACGAACTTTTTTTAATATTAATAAACAGTATATATATTATTTTATTACTCATTATCGGTAAAACCTGTTTAAATAAACCAGGATTGGTTCTGTTGGTATAAAAGCAGTAAATATGTTCTTTTTAATCTGATAATTATTTCAAAAACGGGCGGATTGTATTTAATAATTGTGAAAATCACATATTCATGAGTATTAATGTAGTTGGCTTATATGTTGAGTTTAAGCAAAGTATATAGCCTGAATTTAATTTATAAAAATAAAAGAAAAATAATTTCCTTTTTTTATTTGTTGGAACAAATATTAGTTATACATTTGCAGCCGCTTTTTATGGTAGATTTATTCTTGCCGGGAAAAGGGAATAAAAGTTTTCAAAAAATAGCATAATTTCTGGATGTTTATTAACTTTGTAGACTTATTTTTTTAATGTTCTTTGAAAATATTGAAGAGACAAAAAAGGTTCTATAGAATTACATATGGGAAATTTCTATATGAGCAGTAAATCTTGAGTAACATCAAAATTCTTTTATTACAATGAAGAGTTTGATCCTGGCTCAGGATGAACGCTAGCGGCAGGCTTAACACATGCAAGTCGAGGGGTAAGTCCCGATTTATCGGGAACACGACCGGCGCACGGGTGAGTAACGCGTATGCAACTTACCTCTAACTGGGGCATAGCCCGAAGAAATTCGGATTAATACCCCATAATATCATGAAAACGCATGTTTTTATGATTAAAGTTCCGACGGTTAGAGATGGGCATGCGTGCCATTAGTTTGTTGGTGAGGTAACGGCTCACCAAGGCAGCGATGGCTAGGGGATCTGAGAGGATGGTCCCCCACACTGGTACTGAGACACGGACCAGACTCCTACGGGAGGCAGCAGTGAGGAATATTGGGCAATGGAGGCAACTCTGACCCAGCCATGCCGCGTGCAGGAAGACTGCCCTATGGGTTGTAAACTGCTTTTATACAGGAAGAAACTTACCCACGTGTGGGTAACTGACGGTACTGTAAGAATAAGGACCGGCTAACTCCGTGCCAGCAGCCGCGGTAATACGGAGGGTCCAAGCGTTATC
>CAZBUF010000323.1:0-7934 GCA_964495025.1 uncultured Bacteroidales bacterium
CGATAACCTGATTTTATTCATTATTTTATCATTACCTGATTTGTTAACCTTTATGTGATAAATTATAGCTAAGATAAGAATTTAAGATTTAGGATATTACCTTATTTTGAATATATTTGGTAAGGATTTCCAATAACCAAAATCATAAAAAAATGTTAAAAGGAATTCTTTTAAGTCTTAGTTTTTTTACAGTCTTTGGCCAGTTCATAAATTCACAGGATTTTTCATATAAGGAAAAAAAGGAATTAACATCATATGATGATTATGTGATGCAGGCTGAATTCTCACCCTTCAGAAATTATTTTGCCATAACCATTGGCGACAACACAATAGAATTATATGATAAAAACTGGAATAAAATATACACTCATAGAGGTAATCCTGACTCACGTGCCGGTAAATTTTCATTCTCTCCGAATGAAAAATATCTTGCCTTTTCAAAATATAAGAGTAACAATGATGTTGCAATAATTGACCTTGAGGATAAAAAAGTAGTACAGGTGCTCACAGGGCACGAATACTATATTACAGATATTATTTACAGCAATAATGGTAAATTGCTGGCTACTTCCAGTCAGGATAATACAATAAGATTATGGAAGCTGAAAGATGAAATGTTTGTGCTGCACCAGTTTCTTACTGAACACACCAACTTAGTTGGGGGAGTGAGCTTTAGTTATAATGATGATTATTTAGCCTCCTGCGGAAATGACAGTAAGGTTTTAATTCGTGAATTAAGAGGTGACAAGTATGAAGTTATGCAGGAAGTTTCTGATTTCAAAGGATATGTTAAAGATGTGGCATTTCATCCTGCAAAAAATGAACTTATCATCGTTAAGAGTGATGATTTGAGAATAATGGAAAAATCAGGAAATAAATTCACTCAAAAAATTGCTTATAATGATGTTATAGATATAGACACGAAAATAGAATACAGTCCGAATGGACAATATGTGGTATTTGGATATAGTTCAAGATTAAAGATCTTTGAAAATACCAAAAGCGGGTTGCAGGAAGCAGAGACAATTTACCGGCACAATGAACATGTATTCGGAGGTACTTTTAGCCAGGATGGAAAATTCCTTGTTTCTTACAGCTCAGATAAAAGTGCGGTTATTTGGGAAATAACAGGTATAAGTCCATCCGGTAAATCACAGATTGTTGATTACCTGGGAGATGATTTGTCCTCTGTTCAAAAAGAAGTTCTAACCCCGGCAATCATCACTGACATATTGGGTAACTTAAGTAAAACACAAACCAGACCAAGGGATGAATTCGAAACGTCGTTACAATATGCTGAAAGACGTAAAGATCTATCAGGATCAGTACTGTATGAACTGCAAAAAATAATTGAAACAAACTATAATATTAATTACGACAGCAAATCAGGAACCGTTAAAATACCTATCCAGGGGATGGTTGGATATAATGCAGATCTGGAAATGTATAAGATAAGGTTTTTGGAGACAACTGCAGGAGTTAAAATACCGGTCGCTGATGCCAAAGAATTCAAAAAAAGCTGGGAAAAGTATAATATTACCGCCTCAAAGAAAATCAGGAAAGACGGCTTGTGTTATGAATATTCCGATTTCAAGCTTGTTACTCATAATTCAGCCAAAACTTTTAAAGTAGATCCATCGGAGAATCCTTTTCATCTGAAAGTTTATGGAAACAGAAGCAAGACAAACAAGCTGGCAGTTACAAAATCTCAGCCTTCGAATGCAGGAATAAACAAACAAACTTCAGCAAAAGATCAGAACGTTGTTATTGCCCTGTTATTTGCTAACAGTATATATGACTCATTCTCTGATCTCATTAACCCTGTTTTTGATTTGAACACTATCTCAGAAGAATTACGTAATAGTTATTCTGTTCAATCTGAGGTAATTGAAAATGCAACCTTAAATGAGATCTTAAATAAACTCAGGGATTATGCAAAATATGACTATGGTGAAAACGAAAATTTAATGATATTTTTTGCAGGACACGGTAACTATGATGAAATTTTTAATGAGGGTTATGTAATTGCAGCTGATTCAAAACCTGATGATGAGGCAAAAATAACATGTCTATCGCATTCAAACTTAAGGACAATTATAAATAATATACCCTGTAATCATATTATACTTGTAATGGATGTTTGTTTCGGTGGCACGTTTGATCCTTTAATTGCGAGCAGAAGCAGGGCCATAGCTGATATTTATGCAGATATTTCTGATGTAGAATTTATTTCACGCAAACAAAAATATAAAACCCGTTTATACCTTACATCAGGGGGTAAGGATTATGTCCCTGACGGCAGGCCCGGCCATCATTCGCCTTTTGCCAGGAGATTTATTGAAGCATTAAGAAATTACGGCGGAAAAGATGGAATATTAACTATTAATGAGATCCTTCAATTTGTCGAAAAAGTAGAGCCCCAGCCTTGCTTTGGAGAGTTCGGGGATAACGAGCCCGGCAGCGACTTTCTATTAATTTCCAGATAGCCTGTAACTTACTACCTGATTACAATAATCCGGCATAACCTACTATTGTTTATAATTAATGCTGCTAATGTATAAAGCATTATGTAAATTTGTATGATTAATATGATTATTCATTTTAGTAATATTAATTATATAAATTATTTTCATTATGGTTAAAGTGAAAAAAGGTAAGTATTTTTTCGGTACAGCAAAAGTCGGTGAAAGAGGTCAGATAGTAATTCCAAAAGAAGCCAGGGATATGTTCAAGATCAAACCGGGAGATACTTTACTTGTAATGGGCGATAAAGAAACCGGTCTGGCCATCACAAAGTCAAGTATTATGAAAAAATTTGCGTCAAAAGTGATGGATTCCTTTAGTATCTATGAACAACAGTCAGGAAATATCTCTATGAAAAGCAAGTAGTATCCAATTTCACCCTGCATTGCTGAAAACTGTTAAAACCTGTAATTAAAATTACGGGCATAGTATTTGTTATCATCATACTCAATTTCTCTGAGTTTCCCCTGATTAATAAGATTATCAATTATACTCCAACTCTTGTTTGCCTTTTTTAATATTTCTTTAACGCCATCTTTTCTCATTGGATGAACTGAAGTGATACTTAATATATCCATCTCAACATTTCCGGTAAAACCGAATAAATTTCCTTCATAATCAGTCAGACATTCAACATAGTCAATATTCCTGCTGAATATATTTAAACATTTTGCAATAACTGCCTTTTCCGGAGCCTTAACGGTACTTACAGCAGGCGGCCTTGTAGGCACCAGTATATATGCGATATCAGGATCTATTGATGCAATATGCCCGGCAAGTTTTTCAATATCATGGAGTTTGTCATTAACATCCTTTATAAGCATGGTTTCAGTTACAATTTTGCCCTTATATGCTTTTCTGAATAACATTAACGACTTTAATACTGATGAAAAGTCCGTTGACTTCTCCGGTTCATTTATTCTTTTCCAAATATCTTCATTATCAGTATCAATCTTAACTGATACCAGATCAGCTTTCATTAATGCATCCCGGACATTCTTATCCGGTAAAAGGGAACTGTTTGTGAATACGGCAATCTTAATATCAAGAGATTTAAGCATATCAATCTCTTTACCAATATTTATATCCAGGGTAGGCTCCCCATCAGGGACAAAAGATAAATAATCAATATGTTCACCATGCTTCTTCACTTTTTCAACTTTGTCTTTCACAGCAAGAAATATCTCATCACAAGTATAAAATTCTCTTCTTACCGTGGATGTATTCCTGGTTTTTCCTAATTGGCAATATATGCATGAATAGGAACATATTTTTGGTGGAATATTATTTATCCCAAGGCTCCTGCCCAGTCTGCGTGATGGTATAGGCCCGAATGCAATCATTTTAATCTTATAAAATTATTATACATATATACTGCAAATTTAACAAATAAAATTTGTTTATTGAACGCTCGTTCGTTATATTTGTGAACTAATGTTCAAATTAAATATATGTCACCAAGGCGTAAAAGATTCAGAAGAATTGTTTCTCCGCCGGTTCTTAAAGGTTATAAGCCCATAGGAGTGCCATTAATTGATACTGATACAGTATCTGTTCTTTATGAGGAGTATGAAGCAATAAGGTTAATAGGCTACGAAGGTTTATCTCATGAAGAGGCAGCCGAACTGATGAATATTTCAAGGCCAACATTCACAAGGGTCTATAATAGTTGTATTAAAAAAATTGCCCGTGGATTAACTGAAGGAAAATCGATAATAATTGAAGGGGGAGATGTGGAATTTGACAGGCAATGGTTTCGCTGTAATGACTGCCAGATTATATTTCACTATTCCGATAAAAAAACACCACGGTGTTTAAACTGCAAGTCAGAAAATATTGAAAATATAAACGAGAGTATCAAAGACTGGAGAGACAACAAATTCAGTACAAAAGAAAAAACTGAGATCAAAGAGATGTGTATTTGTAACACATGTAACTATGAGGAGCCTCACAAACGTGGCATTCCCTGTTTTACTAAAATATGCCCTGATTGTATGACTCCAATGATAAGAAAAGACAAGTAAAATGATAATCAATATTTATTAATTTAAAACATACAAAATTATGCCAGGAGGTAACAAAACAGGCCCTGATGGACAAGGTCCTATGACGGGCAGGGGACTTGGTTATTGCGCAGGATATCCAACTCCCGGATTTGCAAATAGTTTTTTTGGAAGAGGAAGAATTGGAGCCGGAAGAGCATTCGGCAGGGGCTCAGGATTTGGATTCAGAGGTGGCAGAAGCCAATTTGGTAACTATTACCCGAACGAAAATCCACCATATCAAACTCTTTCAAAGAAAGATGAGATAAATATTCTTGAAGTTCAGGCCAAAAATATTAAAAAGGAACTGGAACAAATTCAAAATCGTATTTCTGAACTTGGACCGTCGAAAAATAATAAACAGTAAAAAAGCCGGGAACAATTTGAATATTTATTAATTTTATTTATTAACGTAATTCGAAAAATTATGCCAAATAGAAATGGTACTGGACCTTCCGGGCAAGGCCCGCGAACAGGTAAAGGTATGGGCAGGTGTGGAAAAGGAAAAGACAAAGACAGTGTAAAAGGCCAGGGCAGTGGACAAGGTAAAGGCGGTGGAAAAGCCCAGGGCAGTGGACAAGGTAAAGGCGGTGGACAATACATGTAAAAAGGAATTCGCCCTGAAAAAAGTTAATAAAAATAAAATAGCTGAAAAATGAAAAATAACACGCCCGGAGAAGCCAGAAAACTTCCTTCGGTAAAAAATATTATTGCTGTTGCTTCAGGTAAAGGAGGAGTAGGAAAATCAACTATAGCAACAAATCTTGCAATAGCTCTTGCATTGGAAAAATTTAAAGTTGGAATAATAGATGCTGATATCTTCGGGCCGTCACTTCCAAAAATGTTTGGCATTGAGGATGAAAGGCCCCAGGTAAAACACATTGATAATAAGGACATAATAATACCTATACTGAAATATGGCGTAAAGATACTTTCAATAGGCTTATTTATATCAAGGTTTGATGCAACGGTCTGGAGAGGGCCAATGGCATCAAAAGTCTTACAACAGTTAATAAATGATGCAGATTGGGGTGAACTGGATTATTTACTTTTTGATCTTCCCCCCGGCACAAGTGACATACATCTTACATTAGTACAGTCCTTACCAGTTACAGGTGCCATAATCGTTAGTACACCACAGGATATTGCCCTGGCCGATGCCATTAAAGGAATAAGCATGTTCTCAGGTAAAAATATTGAAGTACCGATACTAGGCATTGTAGAAAACATGTCGTGGTTCACTCCTGAAGAATTACCCGACAAGAAATATTACATATTTGGTAAAGACGGCTGTAAAAAGCTATCAGAAAAATTTAATGTTCCAATATTGGGCCAGATACCGATTGTACAAAGTATAAGAGAAGGAAGCGACTCAGGTATACCCCCGGCAACTGACAATAAGATCATCGGGCAGACTTTCAAAGAACTTGCTATAAATGTTGTTAAGCGGGTTGAATACAGAAATAAACATATGAAACCTACCCAAATAGTTGAAATAGTAAAAAAATAAAACCTTAAAATTCATGAAAAAAATAGCAATTCCTGTATCAGATAATGTATTAAGTCAACATTTCGGACATTGTGAAGAATTCTTTATTTACGATATTGAAGATAAAAATATCACAGATGTAACTTCCATAGTCGCTCCGCCTCATGAACCCGGCATATTGCCTGAATGGCTAAGCGGATACGGTATAACAGATGTAATTACCGGGGGCATGGGACATAAGGCAATTAACCTTTTTAATCAGTTCAGCATTAATGTATTTGTGGGAGCACCCCAGGAAGATCCGAGAAAAATTGTAAGTGAATTTCTTGAAGGCACACTTGTATTAACAAGCAACTATTGTAATCATTAAGCACTTTTTTGATTATGGATAAAGAATGCAAGCAATGTCTGATAGACAGTTTTGATAACCTTTTATCAGAGAAAATCCCAAATAAAAATCTTAAAACTGAACTTTCAAACAAAATCAATAACTATGTAACAGGAATAAATTATGAAATAATAACACCTGAGGTTGCCCGGGAAATTCATCATCTTATATACAAATACCTGCCGGATAAAGATCTTTATAAAGCAGAAAAGAAAAAAAGCAACGATATTGCATTGAGTTATTATGACAGGTTAAAGGAAATGATTTCCAGGTCGGATAATCCTTTTAATAAAGCGCTGAGATTATCTATTGCCGGAAATATTATGGATTTTGCAGCATGTCCGGAATTTTTCACCGACAGCGATAAAAATCTTCAGGATACTATTAACAAAGCAACATCAGTGGATTTTGCCATTGATGATTCACTGATGCTGAAAGAACAATTAACAACTTCAAAAACCCTCTTATATATTGGTGATAATGCCGGTGAAATTGTTTTTGACAGGCTTTTCCTTGAAACGATAAACCATTCGGATGTATACTATGTAGTACGAGACAAGCCCGTATTAAATGACGCCACCCTGGAGGACGCAAATTATACAGGTATAAATAATGTAGCTGAAATTATTACAAACGGATATGACGCCCCGTCAACAATAATTGAAAAAGCATCGGAAGAATTTATTAACATATATAATCGCGCTGATCTGATTATATCGAAAGGACAGGGAAATCTCGAAGGATTAATGCATAATACACGTGAAGATCTGTATTTTTTACTCGTGGTAAAATGTGAGATAATAGCCGGAAAAATTGGTGTTAATAAAGGTGATTTCATTACAATGAGAAACAAAAACAGTGAAAGATGAAAATTGCCATAGCAAGCGGCAAGGGTGGAACAGGAAAGACTACTCTCTCAGTAAATCTGGCATATTTACTGAGTGAGCAATATAATGACAAGAATACGGCCCTCATTGATCTCGATGTTGAAGAGCCTGATTCAGCTATATTTATAAAAGGTGAACCTGAGCATCAAGAGAATATATACAGGTATGTTCCTGAATGGGATAAGGAAAAGTGCACATTTTGCGATCAATGTGTAAAATTGTGCAATTTTAATGCTATTGTCCGTTTACCGGATCAGGTACTGATCTTTCCCGAGCTGTGCCATTCCTGCTATGTCTGCAGTGACCTGTGCCCGGAGCAGGCATTGATAATGAAAAAGATAAAGACAGGCAGCCTGTCATATTTAAAATCCGGGAACCTGAACTTTGTTGAAAGTAAGCTTGAAATTGGAGAACCTTCTGCAGTGTCACTTATAAGGCAAACAAAAGAATGGTCAGATGAACATTTCCCTGACACGGAAATATTTCTGTATGATTGTCCGCCTGGCAACTCCTGTCCTGATATCGAAGCTATTGAAAATACAGATTTTGTTATTCTGGTTACTGAGCCCAATCCTTTCGGCCTTCACGACTTGCAGATAGCCGTT
>CAZBUF010000324.1:0-2335 GCA_964495025.1 uncultured Bacteroidales bacterium
GCAAAATAAGTATCCAGGATATTTACAAGGTCTTTTGGTTCAAGTTCTTTACTTATTTTTGAAAATCCCTTAAAATCAGCAAAAAATACAGATACCATATTATAATGCCTTGTTCCTGCCTTTCCTTTGCTTTTAAGCTGCTTGGCAATCTCAAAAGGTAAAATATTTAACAGCAGGCTCTCTGATTTATTCTGTTCCTCCTCGATAAGTGCCTTTTGTACGTTAATCTCCTTCTTCTGATCTTCAAGCAATGCATTTACCTTCTCCAGATTTTCTTTGATCATGACCATTCGCTTATTCTGATCGTTAAGCTCCTGTTCCTTCCTCTTCATCTGAGTTATGTCAGTCTCGATAGCCACAAGCCTGTCAATCTCATTATCATTATTTATTTTCGGAGAAATAAATGTTTGAAGCCATCTGTATTCACCTGACTTTGTTTTTATTTGGGATATATAGTTTATCGGCTCCTTTTGTTTGACACATTTGCCGAACAGGTTCAATATGTCAGCATTGTCACACAGACTGAAAATCGTACTTCCAAATCTATCCTTAAATTCCTGCAGTCCGTAGCCATGAAGATTCCTGAATCCCTCATTTGCCCACTCCAGCTCTCCACTGGTACTTATTAAAATAAAGGAATTCTGCAACGCGCTGGTTATAAGCACCTGCTTTTCAAGGTCTTTCTTCTCAGACTGGTGACGGGTTATTTCATGCTGTGCTTTCATTAACAATTTCTTGATATCCAAAGCCTTATTTATTCTTGAAATAAGCGCCTCGTTTTCAACAGGCTTTGTAATATAATCGATAGCACCGTATTTGAAAGCATCAACCTGGTAATTAAGACTGTCATATTCTGTAATAATTATAACAGGTATATTTTTAGTTGATTCTTCGGAGTGCAGCATTTTTAATGATTGCAATCCATCCATTTCAGGCATGCGGATATCCATAAGGATTAAATCCGGCACTTCACGAATAGCAATATCAAAGGCCTCTTTACCGTTTACAGCTTCTATTAACTTATAATCTTTACTTTTTGAAAGCAGAATTTTTTTCAGTAAGTCTCTGTTAGTTTTGATGTCATCTACCACAAGAATCTTATAACCCATAAATTTTTCAAAATTTTTCAGATGATAAACTATATTAAATGTAAGAATAAATTTTAAATTATTTCAATAAAATTATTATACGATTATGCGTAAATATAGTTCTTTAATATATTCCATATTTCAAATAATATGAACAATAAAAAAAGGTAAAATATTCCATTCCTTTAAAAAACTTAACAGAAATAAGCATTAAATGAAATGATTAAATTTGTAAATATGGTTAATGTAAGACAAAAAAGCCCGGTTAAAAGATTATAACCAGGCCGTGTAAGAACAAGCACAACAGTTAGTTAAGTTGTTTTATAGTCTTCTCAATGATCCCTATAGTGTCGTATAACTGTTCTTCAGTTATAATAAGCGGAGGGGCAAAGCGAATTATATGGTTGTGGGTGGGTTTTGCAATCAGGCCGTTTTCTTTTAAAGCCAGGCATACATCCCATGCTGTTTTTCCTTTTGTTGGTTTTATTATCATAGCATTAAGCAATCCTTTACCCCTTACCATTTCAACCATTTCATATTCCGCTTCAAACTTACCCAGTTCTTTCCTGAATATTTTTCCAAGTTTGTCAGCATTTTCAACAAGATTTTCGTCTTTCAGTACTTCCAGTGCAACAATACCCACTTTGGAAGCTATAGGATTTCCTCCGTAAGTTGAACCATGTTCACCGGGCTTTATGCATAACATAATATCATCATCAGCCAGCACTGCAGAAATTGGATAAACACCCCCTGATAATGCTTTTCCCAGAATCAAAACATCAGGATGAACATTTTCATGATCACAGGCCAGCATTTTACCTGTTCTTGCCAGTCCCGACTGAATCTCATCTGCCATAAATAACACATTTTTTTCTTTGCACAGATCAAATGCCGCCCTGAGATACCCTTCATCAGGGACACATACTCCTGCTTCACCCTGTATCGGTTCAACAAGAAAGCCGGCAACATCCTTATCATCAAGTTCCTTTTTCAATGCTTCAGTATCATTGTAGGGAATAATTTTAAATCCCGGTGTATATGGGCCGTAGTCTTTATATGAATCAGGATCGGTTGATATGGAAATTATTGTAATTGTTCTCCCGTGAAAATTATCTTCACATGCAATGATCTTTGCTTTGTTTTCCGGAATTCCCTTTTTCTTATAAGCCCATTTACGGCATAGTTTTAAGGCTGTCTCAACTCCTTCGGCACCCGTATTCATAGGCAATACTTTATCGTATCCAAAA
>CAZBUF010000325.1:0-2913 GCA_964495025.1 uncultured Bacteroidales bacterium
AAATTGGACAAAACCATAACCAGCCGGTCCATCTTATTTTTATTCAGCTTCTCATCCAGGTTTGATATGGTTGCAATTTCAATTCTGGCTACTATTCTTTTTTTATTTTCTCCCATTGTCAGTCTCCTGTTAATTTCCTAAGAGCATTTTCAGCCTTCTCAAACTGGTAATCAGCCACGATTTTGCTCATTTTTCTTTTTATTTCCGTATTGCATAAATTGCCGATACTACCTTCATGTGTATGATTAACTGATTTATCCGGATCGTATTTATCCTGTTTTATCTTATCACTTAGTTTTAAATATGCTTCACGAAACGGGGTACCTTTTAATACTTCTTTATTGACTTCTTCAACTGAGAATATATATTTATATTTATCATCATCCAGGATATTTTTATTAATCTCGATTTTGTCGATCATGTATGCAGCAATAAAAAGGCAATCTTCAAGGCACCCGAAGGCGGGGAACAAAGACTCCTTGATTATCTGCAAATCCCTGAAATAGCCTGACGGCAGGTTATTTATAATGAATGAGATCTCGTTATGAAGAGCCTGCAGCTTATTGCACCTGGCCCGGAGAAGCTCGAAAACATCAGGATTTTTTTTGTGCGGCATTATGCTTGAGCCGGTTGTATATTTTGCCGGAAGGCTCATGAATTCAAAATTCTGACTCATATATAAACAAACATCAGTTGCCAGTTTTGATAATGTGGCAGCTATTGCAGAAACAGCAATCGCTGCTGTTTTTTCTGTTTTTCCTCTCCCCATCTGGGCATATACAACATTATAATTAATATCATCAAACCCCAATAATTCGGTGGTATACCTGCGGTTTAACGGGAAGGAAGAACCATATCCTGCTCCTGAGCCAAGAGGGTTCTGATTATTTATTTTATAAGCCGAGAGCATTATCTGCAGATCATCAGTGAGACTTTCAGCATATGCACCAAACCAGAGGCCGAAAGAAGAGGGCATTGCCAGCTGCAAATGAGTGTACCCGGGCAGAAGGATATCTTTATATTTTTCGCTCTGGTTAATAAGTATGTCAAACAATGATTCAGTTTTTTCAACTATTGATTTTATTTTACTTCTTATAAATAATTTTATATCGACCAGAACCTGATCATTCCGCGATCTTCCCGAATGAATTTTTTTACCTGTGTCTCCGAGCCTGCGTGTAAGAATTAATTCAATTTGTGAATGTACATCCTCAACTCCGCCTTCAATAGAAAAATTATTTTCCTGTATCTGACCGAAGATCTTTATAAGTTCTGTTTCCAGTTTTTCGAGTTCATCTTTTTTAATTATGGATATACTTTCAAGCATTTTAATATGCGCAATTGTTCCCAGCACATCAAAACCCGCAAGATATATATCAAGGTCCCTGTCTTTACCAATAGTAAAGCTCTCAATTATCTCATCCGTTTTTTGTCCGTTTTTCCAGAGTTTCATAGTTATCCGGGTTATATTATTTTAAAATCCTTTTGCATGTTTATAAGGAATGAATATATATCAAATATTAAAATAAAGATTTTAACGCGGAGACCTTTTAGACTGCTGTTTCAGGATAGCATTGTGAGCCATTAACCTTATGGCATTAATCTTTATGAAACCTTCGCTGTCCTTCTGGTCGAACCCCCCCTCAATATCCATGCTGGAAAGTTTTTTATCATATAATGAACTTGGTGATTCACGGCCATCGATTATAATATTTCCTTTATAAAGGGTAAGATATACAATACCGTCAATCAGTTCCTGGCTTTTATCAATAGCTGCCCGGAGAAAATCCATTTCAGGGCTGAACCAGAATCCATTATATACTATTTCGGCAAATACCGGAGAAAGCATATTTCTTAACCGCATAACTTCTCTGTCCATTGCAATGCCTTCAATATCCTGATGCGCTTTTAACAGGATCGTTCCCCCCGGGGTTTCGTAGACTCCTCTTGATTTGATTCCTACATAACGGTTTTCAACCATATCAAGCAAGCCTATGCCGTTTTCTCCTCCGGTTTTATTTAAATAACAAAATAATTCAAGCGGTCTGGTCAGCACTATATTATCTTTTTTATTGATAACCTTTATTGGGATACCATCCTTGAAATGGATTTCGATATTTGTTTCTTTGTCAGGAGCATCCTGGGGTAAAGCAATCTTTGTATATATGTCCTTCTCAGGTTTAAATTTCGGATCTTCCAAAATTCCGGCCTCGTGGCTTATATGCATGAGATTGTCATCTTCGCTGTATGGTTTTGCCAGAGAAGCCTTTACAGGTATATTTTTATCCCTTGCATAATTCAGCATATCGGTTCTGCCCTTGAACTGATCAAGGAATTCCTGCATTTTCCAGGGGGCAAGGACCTTAATTTTCGGATTCAGTGCGTAATATGAAAGTTCAAACCGTACCTGGTCATTGCCTTTTCCGGTTGCGCCATGTGAAACATATTCTGCTTTTTCCCTGGCAGCAACTTCAATTTGTTTCTTTGCAATCAGAGGCCTTGCCAGGGATGTGCCCAGCAGATATCTGTTCTCATACGCTGCATTAGCCTTTATGGCAGTAAAAATGTAGTCATTTACAAATTCTTCCTGCAAATTTTCAACAAATACTTTCGATGCCCCTATATCTTTGGCTTTTTTAACGGATTCCTTAAAGTTATCATCCTGCCCGACATCAGCAATGAATGCAACAACTTCATAACCTTTGTCAATCAGCCACTTTAGAATAACTGAAGTGTCCAGACCTCCGCTATATGCTAAAATCACTTTTTCCTTGTTCATATGATCAGTTATTTAAATTTTATCCTTCAGTTCAGGAAGGATTAAAATCAGTGTGTTCAATACATCTTTTTCGGTGACATTGTTGTGGGGAATAATTAAAATGGTATCATCACCGGCAATTGTCCCTACTATTT
>CAZBUF010000326.1:0-10418 GCA_964495025.1 uncultured Bacteroidales bacterium
GGTAAATGGCCCGTCAGCAACAATCAAGTCTCATCACAATGTCGGCGGGTTACCTGCAAAGATGAACCTGAAAGTAGTGGAACCATTAAAACTGCTTTTCAAGGATGAGGTACGGAAGGTGGGTAATGCTTTGAATATCAGCAGTGAGATCATTAACCGGCATCCTTTCCCCGGTCCGGGACTAGCTGTCAGAATTCTGGGAGATGTTACTCCTGAAAAAGTTGAAATTTTACAGGATGTTGACGATATATTCATTGAAGGTTTAAGAGAGTTTGACTTATACAGTAAAGTATGGCAGGCTGCTGCTATTCTTCTTCCGGTACATTCGGTAGGTGTTATGGGTGATGAAAGGACCTATGAAAATGTCGTTGCCCTGAGAGCCGTTTCTTCTACTGATGGCATGACCGCAGACTGGACACGTTTGCCTCATGAATTTCTGAGCAAAATATCAAACAGGATCATTAATAATGTTAAAGGTATTAACAGGGTGGTTTACGATATCAGCTCAAAGCCTCCCGCTACTATTGAATGGGAATAGAAATAAACAATTATTTGCCATATATTTGGAAGTAATTATTAAAAATTAGTATCTTTTAACCAAAATATATACACATAAATGGAAATACTCAATATTAAGGCCAGCAAACACACACCCGAGATCCGTTATGATCAGGAAGAAAACACACTGATATTTTCAGGATCATCTTTACCTGAAAATGTTCATGATTTTTATAAACCCGTTATAAGCTGGTTGGATGAATATGAAAATAATATTGAAAATATCAATGTTCCGCTGAAGGTCAGCGTAAAATTTGCTTATTATAATTCCGGCTCAATGCGGTATATTTCTGATATATTTACTAAAATTGCCAGGTTTGGGAAAAAGGGTATTACGCCAATTGTAAGCTGGTACTATGAGAAAGAAGATGAATTGCTCAGGGAAGCAGGAGAAGATCTTGCAGATATTACCGGCCTGGATTTTGAGTTTATAGTATCATAATTCATTCAAATACCGGCTTGCTCTCTTTATACATATTTTCCGGATTCTGTAAATTAGTAAAAACAAATTTTTGATGTTAGCATTATATTTCATTCTGGCACTGATATAACAAGGAAAACAACAAAACATAATATGAATCTTTTATGAAATATTCAAAAACCTTATTATACATATTTATCATTCCATTGTTTTTCTCAGGCCTGGCTTCCTATTCCCAGGCAATATATGAACAGACATTTAAATTTGGCAGGGTTCTGGAATGGATTGACAATTATTATGTTGACTCCGTGAACCAGAAAGAAATTGTGGAAAATGCGATTATTGAAGTACTTAAAAAACTCGATCCTCATTCAAGTTATCTCACCAAAAAGGAAGTTGAGGAAATGAATGAGCCTCTTCAGGGTAATTTTGAAGGCATAGGGATATCTTTTAATATCCTTAATGATACAATATTTGTAATTTCTGCTATTTCAGGAGGGCCTTCCGAAAAAGTAGGGATCCAGGCAGGAGACAGGATAATTAAAGTTGAAGGGGAAAATGTCGCAGGCATCGGCATAACCAATAATGATGTCTTCAGACTATTGCGGGGCGATAAGGGAACAAAAGTAACAATTTCTGTTCTGAGACGGAATGTTAAAAAACTGATAGTATTTACCATAACAAGGGATAAGATACCCATTTACAGCGTTGATGCTGTGTATAAGGTAAAAAATGATATCGGCTATATTAAGATCAACAGGTTTTCAATGACAACAACGGATGAATTTATAAAAGCCATTGATGACCTCAAGATGCAGGGTGTTAATAATCTGATACTCGATTTGGCAGGTAATGGCGGTGGCTACCTTGAGATTGCCATAAAGCTTGCGGACCAATTCCTTGATGATGAAAAACTTATAGTATATACTGAAGGTATAAATAATCCAAGAAGAGAATATAAGGCAACATCAAGAGGCGAATTCGAAACGGGGAACATAATAATACTAACTGATGAAGGTTCGGCATCCGCAAGTGAAATAGTAGCCGGGGCAATTCAGGATTGGGACAGAGGTATGATCATAGGACGCAGAACATTCGGTAAAGGGCTGGTTCAACGCCCTCTCAGGTTACCTGATTCTTCAATGGTAAGGCTTACTGTCGCCAGATACTATACTCCTACCGGCAGGTTAATACAGAAACCATATAACATGAGCAAAGCTGAATATGATAAGGATATTATCAACAGGTATAATAACGGAGAGCTTTCTCATGAAGATAGTACTCATTTTCCTGATTCCCTGAAATATAATACACTTAAAAACTCAAGGGTTGTATATGGCGGAGGAGGAATCATGCCGGATTTCTTTGTTCCTATAGATACTATGTTTTACTCTGACTATTACAGAGATTTGCTTGGTAAAGGTATTTTAAATCAGTTTACACTTAATTACGTTGATAATAGCCGGGAAAATCTTAATCATACCTATCCTGAATTTGATATCTTCCATAAAGATTTTGAAGTGCCGGAGAAATTATTTGATCAACTGGTAAGATATGCCGAAGATGAAAATTTACCTGAAGACAATCGGGGTATTGAAATATCAGGCGAAAAAATTAAATTATTAATGAAAGCATATATTGCACGCGATTTATGGACCACAAGTGAATTTTACCAGATTATAAATGAACAGGAACCGAGGTATGTGAAGGCAATAGATATATTTGACCACTGGAACTTTTATAAAGCATTACTTATGAAAAAATAAGGCAGGATCTGCTTTCACTGCATAAATTCAGAATATTAATATTTAATATGACTATACTGTTTTATCAGGCACTAAATATAATATCCGTAATTCGCTGTATTTCAAAGCCTTATTTTATGTGTTAATAAGACTCTTTAAAAATTCTGCTGAACTTATTTTTATTTATTGAAATTTGGCTATATTTAAGTTTATAATTAGTATTGAATCATTTTTCTAATTTGTGTTATAATAAATTTGCGAATTTTAAAAAGATAATATTTTTTATATATTTGTTGAACTTTAAAATTGTTTTCAGGACTTTTATCCGAACGATTGATAATTTGAGAAGCCTTTTATGAGCTTTAATATAAAAGATTATTATGAAAATATAAGCAGAGGTGATATACTTCTTGCATATAAAGGAAGTATAACTTCCGAGCTGATAAATGATGTTCTCGAGACTGTTGAAAAGAGGCTTGATGACACAAATGAATTAGGCAAAACAAGAAAGAAGCTTTATAATGTTCTGGTTGAAAGTCTGCAAAATCTTTATCATCATATAGAAGAAACCCATGAAGGGATAGAAGAGGAACTTGATCCAAAATTTGGAGTACTGGTAATTGAAAGGGAAAACGGGATGTATAAGGTTACAACCGGTAATTTCATTAATTCAACGAAAATAAAATTTCTCAAAGAAAAGATTGATAAGATAAATTCTCTTTCCAGGGATGAATTAAAGGATATGTATAAATTTATTTTAAATCATCAGAAACTATCAGCTAAAGGTGGAGGAGGCCTGGGTTTGGTGGATATTGCACGAAAGACCGGCAATAAACTGGAATACATATTCCATAATTATAATAATAATTACTATTTCTTTAATTTGATAATTAAGATATAACAGCAGAACAGTTGTAAATTACGAATAATATGGAATCAATTTTTATTGAAGGCACTCAGAAAACACCATCAGTTAAATTCGATAGTAAAACCGGGATAATTGAGATTAAAGGCAGGTCTATTCCGGAGAATTCAATTGAATTTTACAAACCGTTAGTAGACTGGCTGGAAGAATATGCAAAAAAGCCTTTTGAAAAAACTCAGGTCAACGTTCAGCTTGAGTATTTTAATACAAGTTCGTCAAAATGCATCCTTGATGTTTTTAAAAAGCTGGAGGCAATACATAAGGCAAAACACGAAGTAGTGATTAACTGGTATTACGAAGAAGACGATGAAGATATGCTGGAAGCCGGAGAAGACTATGAATCGATTATCAGAGTACCATTTAAAATGATTGAAATAGTTGATTAATAAATAAAAAAAGCCGCAAATGCGGCTTTTTATGTTTTATATTAATTTTTCTTCCATTTACTGCTAAGTTGCTCCATAAAATCCAGGAATTTCTTTAATCCCCTGAAATATAATATTAAATAGAATACAAGGGTCATAAACCATATAACACATGTATTTACCCAGAATGTGCTGTAGTACTTGCCGAAAACTTGCTTTCTGGGTGCATAAAAATGAGCTTGTACAAACCTGTGCTCAGGATCCATATAAACAGGATCAATTTTCTGATACAAATTTCCTTTGTATTCTATAATTCTAACAACATCATTACTATTTTCAACAAATTCTGTTAACCTGTCATTATTATAATCTCTTTTCAATTGAATAAACCGCTCTTTATCTTCAGGTGTTCTCTGAAAATCACGAATTATTTTATCCCTGTTATCACTGATTTTATTATATACTTTAATATATAATCTGTTTATATCCCTGAAATAATTCCGTATTTCCTTTATTAATGGAGCAGATAACTTATCATAGTATAGACTGTCGATATATTTGAATTCAATAATCTTATTTTTTCCAAGTTCTTTTCTTATCTCATTTCTTAAAAGAAGAATATTGCTTTCAACTTTTTCCCTGTTTTCTTCACTTGTATAATACTTTTCTATTAAATCAACTTTGTTCAGAAGGTTCTTTACCCAGTAATTCTTTTTAAACTCGGCGATACTCATATTTTTATTAAATCCGTAAAATTGCTTCTGGTACTTATTCTCCATAAACTGATGAACAGCCAAAGCCTCATATCCCCATCTTGCTGTAATTATTTCCCCGTATACAGGTATCCCGCTTGGGGATGATATAGAAGGATTGAGTTTTTCGTATTTCACAATTATACCGCTAAGGATAATCTGCGGTATTACAAGAAACGGAATAAGTATATAAATTGTAACAACTGTCTTAAAACTATCAGAAATTACCAATCCCATTATATTTGAAGAAGCCCATGCACTAAATAATATAAGCCAGTAATGAAAATACATGCCTTTTATCTCCATTATGCTGTTCCCTATCATTACAAAAGTAAATGCCTGGATTGCTGAAATAACAAACATTACTCCTGCTTTTGAGAATAAGTAACCTGACCAGCTTAAATTAAGAAATGCTTCCCTTTTTAAAATCTTTCTGTCTTTTATTATTTCTTCGGCGCTTACGGTAAGACCCATAAAAATGGCTACTATCACTGACATAAATATGTAAACAGGCAGGTTGCTGTTGCCTGAAAAAGTATATCCCAGTTCATTTGTATCACTGATATCCCTGTACTTAATTATAAAAGCAAGGATAAATGCCAGCAAGGGAGCTTCCAGGAACGTAATACTCAAATACTGAGTATTTGCCAGTTTTGATTTTATGTCACGTATTGCAAACACGAAGAATTGCTTCAGCCTGCCAGGTATCTTAAAAGATATTGAAGGTATCTCTTTTGTAACTGACAGCTTTTTCTCCTTCCCTTCTGAATACTCAAGATAATGTTTATTCCACTCTTTTGGAGATATCTTCCTTGTTTCCGTCAGTTTGCCATATTCATCCACTACCAGTGATTCGACGATATTAAAGACCTGCTCGGGATTAACATTCCCGCATTCATTACACTCACTCTCAGACCAGTTTGCATGATGGACACGCGACTTAAAATATATTATCGAATCAATAGGATCCCCGTTATAAATTAAATATCCACCGCTGTCAAGAATAAGCAACTGATCAAACATTTTAAAGATATCCGAAGATGGCTGATGAATAACGACAAAAACAAGCTTTCCCTTTAAAGTAAGTTCTTTCAGCAAGTCCATAATATTTTCCGAATCCCTTGAAGAAAGTCCGGATGTAGGTTCATCAAGAAAAAGTATGGCGGGTTCCCTGATAAGCTCAAGTGCAATATTTAAGCGTTTTCTCTGCCCACCGCTGATCTTCTTGTTTAAAGGTGTGCCAACCTGAACATCCTTGATCTCAAACAAACCCAGATTTTGCAATACTTTGTTGACAGCTTCCTTAATCTCACTCTCAGAATAATTATCGAAGCAAAGTTTTGCATTATAATATAAATTCTGGTATACTGTTAGCTCCTCAATCAGCAAATCATCCTGGGAAACATGGCCAATAAGTCCTTCAACTTTCTCTTTTTCTTCATGAATATTTATTCCGTTAATAAGTATCTCCCCGGTTGTTGGTTTTGAAGAACCATTCAATACATTCAGTAATGTTGATTTTCCCGCTCCACTTGCCCCCATAATGCCAACCAGTCTTCCTGATTCCTCGGAAAAACTAAGCTTTTGTAATCCCAATTTACCGTTCTTAAACTGGTAACAAACATTCTTAATTTCAAATACAATTCTGGATTTTAACCTTTCATCGTTATATGCACTAACTATGTCGCTGAAATAAATTGGTTTAATATGGTGGTTTCTTATTGACGAACCCGTATATAAAACGTGTATTTTTTCCCCCTGAAGCAACTGGCCGTTAAGGTACATCTCATTCTCACCTATATACTTCATCACGTACATGTTGGCAGTATTGATATTTAATACTCTTAACTGCCCCTCCAGAAATTCCGAGCGGATATGTTTATATTGTGCGCCGTTATGTTTACGCTGATTGTCAATAATCAATATCCTGTTATTGTCAGGAATTAAGTCAAAAGTGTTTATTGTAAACTCCTTAATCCTGTTATGCTCATCTTCTTCAATGTAAAAAGATTCAGCCACTGCCGAAATAAATTCAAATTCCTGATCAGTAATCACATCATCATCAGAATTAACAAATTCAAAAAGCCTTACCAATACAATAATTTTTTGCTTCTGTGTTAATTCCTTATTTATCTGGTCACAAATTCTGAGGATTTTTACTGAGTCAGGACCAATTCTTTTCGCACCCCTTTGAATATGTAACGTCTGGTGTTTGGAATAATATTCATCAAAAACTGCAATGTAATCCTTAACCAGTTCTTCGTTCAACTGCCTTTTAAGAAATGACTTAACAACTGTCCTCCTGTCACTGGCATTACTTTCCGGCCTTGCAATTATTGCGAATAATTCCATTAAAGCCTTTAGTATCTGTTCACTCATTATTTATGAGTTTTAGAGTTTAATTAGGGTTTTAAAGTTAAAATATTATCAATATAAGTAAAGTACTATTTATTAAATTTTATTTCCAAATTATTACGTAAAATAATCACTATATGTTTCGGAATTCCCTTTAAACCTGGTAATTTAATTCAAAAAACCGGAACTTATGTCAGAAAATGAGGTTAATATCGACATATCAGATAAGGCAATTGAATGGATCGCCAGAACAGGCTATGATCCGCAGTATGGTGCAAGGCCAATAAAATGAACTTTGTAACGGTTTATTATAAATGAACTGTCAGGGGAAATTCTGGCAGGTAATATAAACAACGGAAAAACAATAAAAATAGATAAATATGTGGATAAGTTAATACTTAATAATGAAGATAAAGCAGTAGCCGAACAACCAGGAATAGTATAGTTTATGAAAAACTCTTCAGGCAATCTTCAAGCTTGTCGTATAATTCAAATACATTATGTAACTGCAGTAGTTTGAAAAGCTCCATAACTTCTCCGGAAATGTTACATATCTTAAACTGACCATGATTGTTGTTTGCAGTTTTTAAAATTGACAGGAATACTCCGAATCCCGAGCTGTCAATAAATTTTATTCCCTCAAGATTTAAAATAAGTTTTGTGTCCGGTTTATTAAAAAAACTTTTCAGGTCTTCCTTTATGGGTTCACTTATTAATGCATTAAACCTGTCTATCCTGTTAAATTTAACAACAATTATATTATTTATTTTCTCAGTTTTTAACATAACTTATCGGTTTAAAAGTATGATTCAAAATTTTGCAGAATTTCATCCAGCTCTTTAACAGCTTTGTTCGTCTCTTTTTTGAATTTTTCTATCAATGCCGGATATTCCTCTGTCTTTTGACCTTCCCTGGCCAAATTCTCAAGCGTTTTAAGATCATTCGATAAATCATGCAATCCCATAATTGAGATCGATGATTTGGCTTTATGTGCCAGTTTGCCTAATGAAATGAAATCCTTATCTGATAAATATCGTTCCATATCCCTTGTAAACTCATCCACCTGTTCTTTAAAGATATCTATCATTTCAAAAATCAAATCCTTATCACCGCCAGACATTTCCTTCAAATATGAAAGGTCTATTTTCATCAGACTAAAAAACTAATAAAACAAATATACACATTGAATATACTAAATTCCCGATAAATATAAATTAATTTTTTTATTTTTAATAAAATTATTAACTATTGTATTTCAAAAAATACCGCACTCCACTGCTTCTTTAAAAACGTAAATCATTAGTGTAATTCAAAGATACACTTTAATTTACACTTAAATATGGAAAGAAAAAGAAAACTTTTAACAGAAAAAAGTTTACTTTATTTAACTTTGTAATCAGGCCATCAGCTTGTTCATATATTTTAACGGTTTATTTTTGAAAGCGGAAAGAAAAGCTGTAATTTATCCGCATTAATAATTGAATGAAAATACTTAAATAAATTCTTCCATTTACAGAAAGCAAATAAAAAATTAAAACTCCTGAGGAATGAAAAACACAGCCATTTTTATTATCCTTGTTTTTACAATATATAATATTTCTTTTGCTCAGCAACCTGACGAGGGCATGTTAAATTTCAAAAAGAAAAAAGACTCGGAAAGAGCATTTAATGAGGGAATTGAGAAAGTTGCTAAAATGGATTATTATGCGGCGATAACTGATTTCGATAAGGCTCTTGAATTAAATCCAAAATTTGTTGAAGCTTTACTGCAAAGGGGAAAAGCAAAATTTCAGCTGAATGATGAATATGGAGCAATTACCGATTTTAACAATATTATCGAAATAAAACCGAATCATGGGGAAGCATATTTTAACAAGGGTTACGTAAGTTTTATTTTTGACAGTGCCGGCATGAATATTGATGATTTTGACAAAGCTGTTCAGCTTGGCTTTCAGGAAGCAGAGGTCTATTATTACAGGGGTTTGATCAAGCTCCTGAAAAAAGATTATGACGGCGCAATTTTTGATTTCTCCCTGGCAATTGAAAAGAAACCCAACTATGCTAAGGCTTACCATGACAGAGGGACTACAAAGAGAATAATAAGTGACTACCAGGGAGCAATATATGATTACAGGCTGGCAGTAAACTATAATCCCAATTTTAAAATAGCATATAATAACATGGGCGGGGCTAAAAAGATGGTTGGTGATTACGAAGGGGCAATAAACGATTTTACTGCTGCTATAAAGCTTGACTCTACTTTTTATATTTCATATAATAACAGAGGTGGAGCAAAATATATTCTGGGCAACCTTGAAGGTGCGATCAATGATTTCGAAACCGCTTTATCTATAAAAGAAGACTATTTCCCGGCAATATGCAATCTGGGAAATGTTGCAGCAAAACAGGGAGATTACGAAAAAGCGGTTGAATATTATAATGCCGTAATTGAACTTAATTCCAAACACGGAATTGCATACCTGAACAGGGGATTGGCAAAAGAATTGCTTGGCGACCTCGAGGGTGCCTGCTCTGACTGGAACACAGCCAAATCTTTGAACATCGAAGATGCTGCAAACTATTTGGGAGAATGTGAATAATCTGACATAAATAAATTTCTATAAATAATTAATTATGGTATTAATTACTAACAGGAGGGCAAATTATCTTTAATGACAACCAAATAATAAATATTTTATCGGATGAAAATAATCAGACTATCTTTAATATTGGCATTTATAATATTTATAAGCATTGCGGTTCAGGCTCAGCAATTAATAAAGGTTAAAAAAAGTGAATTTAAAATAATTACCACGGGATTCAGGGATGCCTGGAAAGCCGTAAATACAGGCAATAAATTATTCGCTGATGGCCTTGGCACATACAGGGAAGCAAGGAAAAATTATCTGAAAGCCTACAGATATAATCCCAATAATGCTGAGTTAAATTATATGATTGGTGTAAGTTATCTGTACACTGACGATAAATTCGAATCGATAAAATACCTTAAAAAAGCCTATAAGATCAAACCTAATGTCACTACTGATATAAGGTTTATGCTAGGCAGGGCATATCATCTTGTGCTTGACTTTGATAACGCTATTCTGGAATACTCAGAATATAAAAATAACCTCCATCCTAAAGAACTGGTAATAAAAAGCGGATTAATCGCGCAACTGATTTCACATTGCAGAAATGGAAAAGAGCTTGTCAGTACTCCCGAAAGGGTTGTTATTAACAACCTTGGTAAACAGATAAATACTGTATATGATGATTATAATTCCATTATCTCCAGGG
>CAZBUF010000327.1:0-10128 GCA_964495025.1 uncultured Bacteroidales bacterium
AGTAAGGATGACAACAATGAAAACCTGGAAATAAACAGAAAGATCTATAATATAATGAAGGAGATTTATCTGTGGAATGAACATGTTCCCGATGTTGATCTGAGTCTTTATGATACTCCTTATGAGCTGATGGATGATTTAAAGTATAAGACACTTGACAGATGGAGCTCTGTTATTACAAAAGAGGAATTTGATCAATACTTTGACAAGGGAGAAATGATAGGCCATGGTTTTCTTCTTGGAACAGACAATTCAAACAGGATAAGAATTGCATTCGTTTATACTTCCACGCAGGCATATGATTCAGGGATCAGGAGAAGCTGGATCGTTGATAAGATAAATGATGAATATGTCAATCAAGGTAATATTAACAGCCTTCTTGGGAACAGGGAGATTGGTATCAGAAATAAATTCGAATTTACAACTCCCGCAGGTGATACGGTTATTTATCTAACAAAAGAGTCCCTTGATATTACACCTGTATTACATTATGAAACACTGTATGTTGAAGATAAAAGCATAGGTTATATGGTATTCCAGGACTTTATTGAAGCCGGAATACCTGAAATTGATGAAACATTCACATCATTCAGGAATAATAATATTGATGAGATTATAATAGACCTGAGATATAACGGCGGCGGCAGTATATCTGTGGCAAATCATATTGCAGGCTGGATAGAAGGAAACTCACAGGCAGGCAATGCATTTATCAAGCTTCTCCATAATGACATGTATTCTGCTATGGATACGGTGATCACTATGCCATATAATGAAAATAGTCTGGATATTAGCAGGATTTTCTTTATCGGCACAAGTTCAACTGCATCTGCCAGCGAATTATTAATAAACGGACTGGAACCATTTGCTGAGGTATTATTGATCGGTAACAACACTCACGGAAAACCTGTTGGTATGTATACGTTTTCTTATTCAGAGTACAACTATACCGTGCTACCGGTATGTTTCCGGTTTACGAACAGTAACGATGAAGGTGATTTTTATAACGGCCTTATTCCTGATTCCTATGCAGATGATGATCTGACAAAAGATTTTGGTGATCCTGAAGAAGATTGTCTTGAAGAATGCCTTAATATGATAACCGGGGGAATGGCTTCCTCAGCCGTGAAAAAATCTACACGTGATAATTATTTACCGGGAATGGACAACCCTATAAATATGTTTCTCAAGGCATACTGATAATTTTAAGCTATTTTGAATACAGAAAGGATAATATTAGGAATAGACCCCGGAACACGAATAATGGGTTTTGGTGTAATAAAGGTAACAGCAAACCAGCCCGCAATTATGGATCTCGGCATTATTGAGCTTATTAAGATTACTGATCACTACCTTAAGTTAAAGATTATATTTGAGAGGACTTTACAGCTTATCGACAGGTATCATCCTGATGAGCTTGCCATAGAAGCCCCTTTCTACGGTAAAAATGTAAAATCGATGTTACTGCTGGGAAGAGCACAAGGTGTGACAATTTCAGCAGCTCTTACCCGCTCAATACCCGTTTTTGAATATGCCCCAAGAAAGATTAAGCTTTCAATTACCGGTAAAGGTACTGCATCAAAAGAACAGGTTGCTGCGTTATTACAAAGTATACTTAAAATTGACAAGATAACTGATAAGCTTGATGCAACTGACGGGCTTGCAGTGGCATTATGCCATTTCTATCAAAATAAGCCAGCAAATATTTCAGATTCTTATAAAAGCTGGAATGAATTTATCAGGAAGAATCCGGGAAGGATAAAATGATGTCAAAGCCCGGCCCTGATCATTTCAGCTATCTCAAGAAATTCCTCATTGGTCAGCTTAAGCTTAGGTTTTGAAAATTCGATATCGTATAAACTGTTTATCGGGATAAGGTGAATATGGGCATGCGGCACTTCCAGTCCAAGGACAGCCACACCAACCCTCTTGCAATCCATAGCTTTGTCAATTGCCTTTGCAACCTTCTTTGCAAAAACATGTAATCCTGCAAACAGCTCATCTTCCAGGTCAAAAAGATAATCAACCTCTTTTTTAGGGATAACAAGTGTATGGCCCTTAGCCAGGGGATTAATATCCAGAAATGCCAGGAAATTATCATCCTCATGAATCTTATAGCAAGGGATCTCCCCGTTAACGATTTTTGTAAAAATGCTTGCCATAAACATTTAGAATTCGTTGGTTCAGATTAAAAAAATAAATATTTATAAGTAATCCGTGTAATGAAAATGTATCCTATTTCGATATTTCTACTATCTCAAATATAATGTCCCCGGAAGGAACTTTAATTTCAACAATATCTCCCACCTTTTTACCCAGTAAACCTTTTGCTATGGGTGTATTTACCGATATTTTACCATTTTTTACGTTAGCTTCACTTTCGGATACAAGAGTATATTCCATTATTTTACCGTCACGCCTGTTTTTGATCTTCACCTTATTCAATATTTGAATTTTTTTGGTGTCAATCTTTGATTCATCAAGAATTCTGGAATTAATGAGCACATCCTGCAACTTTGATATTCTCATTTCAAGCATTCCCTGGGCCTCTTTGGCAGCAGAATACTCGGCATTCTCTGCCAAATCTCCTTTATCTACTGCTTCAGCTATTTGTTTGGATAAAGCAGGACGTTCAACGTTTACCAAATGTTCCAGTTCGTCTTTTAGTCTCTGTAAACCTTCCTCCGTTAAATATGAGAAGTTTGACATATGTATTCCTCCCTGATAATGAAATTATAAAAACAAAAAAGAATTTCGAGAACCCGAAACTCTTTAAGGTGATACAAAATTAGTTAAAATATTTTACTTATAAAAAGTGATAATTTTATTTAATACTAAAGGATAATAATCATATATTAAAATTCCTTTCGGTTTATGATCTCAGAGTATATAATTGCATCCCTGAGGTTAAAATCCTTTTTATCAGTAATATGTTCATCAATTTCACTGTTTAAGGGTATTTCCGTATCTTCAAATATACTTGCCCTGCTATCATCATTGATTTTGTCCGATAAAATAATCTCCTTAGTCTCTTTAAATACAGCCTCACCTTCCTCATACTCCTTACCATAAGTCTCTTCATCTTCAATCTCCCGTTCATCCACAGTGTATTTTTCCCCTTCCTGTTCACTCTCTTCTATAAAATATTCCGTTTCCTGCTTATTCACTATGAATTCTTCTTTCGATTCATCCACTATCAATTCTTCTTTCGGCTCATCGTCAAACAAACCGGAAAAAGGATCATAATCCGTATCAACGTTTACTTTTGGTTGGGTGTCTGCCGGTACTGTTGCGGAATTTCCGGAAGTAGCCTGGCTGCTTCTTTGCTTCTTCTTATAAATCCCGGCCATCACACCTAATACCGCAAGAATTAAATAAATTATTACTCCTGCAAGATCTTCATCCATATTTTATTTCTTTACTTTTCTCCTTTTTATATATTTAACAAAAAATAGAACATTATTTTTCCTGTTAAATCTGCGTGCCCTCCTGTCAGCTTCCTTCATTTTTTTCTGTGTTTCTTTATGTTGCATCTTTCTTCGGGCCTTTATTACTTCTTTCCTTGCTTTCTGATAAAATAATTTTTGAAAATATTCTATTTTTTCAGCATTTTTACGTGTTTGTTTTTCCTTTCCTGTTTGTGCCTGAAGTCCGATAATTATAAAAAAAGCAACGAGAAATAATAAAATTACATGTTTTATTTTCAAATTCAGTAATTTTACTGAAATTTTTACTAAGTGATATTTAAAAACATTTTTCCAAAGTTAAAATATTTTTTTCTATTAATTATATTTCTTGTTTTTCCAATTTGTTGTGAAAAAGAGAGTTGTGACGTGATTCCTGACACATTCCTTAACATCACCCTTGATATGGTTCTTATACAGATTGCTCCCGCACAATCAAGGGTTATTACAAATACATATGCCGGGCAACCTTCGTTGGGATTCGATAATAACGGGATAATCATTTACTGTAATTCGTCGGATGAATACTTTGCATACGACAGAACTTGTCCTTATCATGTGGATGAGAGCATAGCTGTTGAAACTGTCAATGACGGATTGTATGCAATATGTCCTGTATGCAGTTCGGAATTCCAGTTATGGTTCTCAGGATTTCCAACAGATAATAGTGTATCACAATGCCCTTTAAAGCAGTACAGAACAGTCTATTATCCAAACAATAATTCTCTTCATATTTTTAATTAATCATCCCTGTCAGCTACGTCTTCATATGGATCAGGCGCACCTCTGCCGGTGATGATTTAATACCTGTAATGATCGGGTTTATACGGACCCTCAACAGGTACGCCGATATAGTCAGCCTGCTCTTTTGTAAGCCTGGTCAGTTTTACTCCCAGTTGCTCAAGGTGCAACCTTGCTACCTCCTCATCCAGTTTTTTAGATAACCTGTATACTCCAACAGCGTAATCCTTTTGCCACAGGTCAATTTGTGCGAGAGTTTGATTTGTGAACGAATTACTCATCACAAAAGAAGGATGGCCTGTTGCACATCCAAGGTTTACCAGTCTGCCTTCAGCCAGAAGGAATATAGAATGTCCTTTATCAAAAATATATTTATCTACCTGTGGTTTTATATTTATTTTTTTTGCCCCGGAATAACTATTTAACTTATCAACCTGTATCTCGTTATCAAAATGTCCTATATTACATACAATAGACTGGTCTCTCATTTTAGTCATATGTTCAAGTGTAATAACATCTTTATTGCCGGTGGTAGTAACAAATATATTTCCTTCGGCAATAGCATTCTCTATGGTCTTTACTTCAAAACCTTCCATAGCAGCCTGCAATGCGCAAATAGGATCAATTTCAGTAATAATAACCCTTGCTCCATAAGATTTCATTGATTTTGCACAACCTTTTCCCACATCGCCATATCCCAGGACAACAACTACTTTCCCTGCAATCATAACATCAGTAGCTCTTTTAATGCCGTCAGCAAGAGATTCCCTGCATCCGTAAAGATTATCAAATTTTGATTTTGTTACCGAATCGTTAACGTTCATGGCCGGCACCAATAATTCTCCTCTTTCCTGCATCTGATATAACCTGTGAACACCTGTTGTCGTCTCTTCGGATACTCCTTTCCATTCACCTGCTATCCTGTGCCATTTTCCCGGGTTATCCCCAAGTGTATGTTTTAACAGATCAAGTATAACTCCTTCTTCATGATTTGAGGGTTTGACATCAAGAATCGAAGGATCATTTTCAGCTTTATATCCCTTATGGATCAGCAGTGTTGCATCGCCGCCGTCATCTACCACTAGCTGTGGCCCCTTACCACCCGGAAAAGTCAATGCCTGGTCAGTGCACCACCAGTACTCTTCGAGTGTTTCACCTTTCCATGCAAATACCGGTATACCGGCTTTGGCAATTGCAGCAGCAGCATGATCCTGTGTTGAAAAAATGTTGCAGCTTGCCCAGCGCACTTCTGCCCCTAATGCAACAAGTGTCTCAATCAGCACTGCTGTTTGAATAGTCATATGTAAGGATCCCGTGATTCTTACTCCTTTAAGAGGCCTGGAACCTTCATACTTCCGGCGTATGGCCATCAGTCCCGGCATCTCTTTTTCAGCTATTTCTATTTCTTTCCTGCCAAAATCAGCAAGCTCAATATCCTTGATCTTAAATGGTAATGAATCTACTAATGCATCTGCTTTCATATATATAAAATTTAATTATTTATTTGTTGCACAATACTATCTCTGAACCCCGGATGATAAAACAGGGTCATTTTTTTCATTCTTTAATTCACGGTTGTTCTAAAAATACTGTTTAAATTGATTATTTTTATATGCGAATGCTAAATTACGGTAAAAGTTATGAATTCAATAATATTTTTTATAAAACAGGCTGTCATTTTGATAAAAGTCTTATTACCTTATTCTTATCTGCCAGCAGCTGTTTGATTAGCCCTTCATCATTTTCAAATTTCTTCTCGTCCCTCAATCTTTTAACAAAGTGAATGGTGACCTTTTTATCGTAAATCTCATTGTAAAAATTAATTATATGTACCTCAATGGTCTTTTGAGCGAACTTCTCTTTAATAGTAGGACTGGTACCGATATTCAACATACCATTATATTCATTGTTGTCAAGGATAACCTTAACTGCATATACACCTTCTCCCGGTAAAAGTTTATGGCTGTCACTCAAATTAATATTTGCCGTTGGGAATCCTATTGTCCTGCCAATCTTATCTCCCGGTACAATTTTCCCATGAATAAAATACGAATAGCCTAATAACATATTTGCTGCTTCAATTCTTCCGCCTTCAAGATTCTGCCGGATAACAGATGAACTGACTTTCCGATTCCTGACTATTAACGGATCCAACTGTTCAACAGAAAATCCGTATTCACCCGATATATCTTTTAGATATTGATAACCGCCCTTTCTGTCTTTTCCAAAATGATGGTTATAGCCAACAACAATATGTTTTACTCCTATTTTATTTACCAGATAATGTCTGGTAAAATCCCCGAATGTTGTTTGTGACAATTTCCTGGTGAACGGAAGGACGATAAGATTATCAACACCCGTCTTATCAAGCAGTTCTTCTTTTTCTTTTTGGGTAGTTATACAAAATGAGTTATTATTTTCCTTTTTCAATACACCCTTAGGATGAGGCCATAAAGTGATTATCACAGATTCCCCTTTATAACCTGATGCTAATACATTTAGCCGGTCAATGATTTTTCTGTGGCCAAGATGGACGCCATCGAACACCCCGATTGATACTACCGGGTTTTTTATGCTTAATTTTTCAATATCCCTGTATATATTCAACTTTTATGTAAACTTTTAATTTTGAAGGTGCAAAATTATAATATTTATATGTTTTAATTTCCGATCTTTAAATAAAAATAATGTTTGCATGATCGGCTGACGTGCTAATTATCAAATTTAATTCAGTAGTTTTACCTTGTTATGGGAAACGAAACACTGCCAATTATTAAAAATGATCCATGGCTTGAGCCATATAAGAATATCATTACAAGGCGATATCATAAGTTTCTTGGAAAAGAAAAGGAGCTTATAAAACATAATGGGAGTATATCAGAATTTGCTTCAGGCCATATATTTTATGGATTGCAAAGAACAGATGATAAATGGATATTCAGAGAATCAGCGCCTAATGCATCTGAGATATATCTGGTGGGAGATTTTAATAACTGGAAGGAATTACCTGAATACAAGCTTAACAGGCTTAATAACAGCGACTGGGAAATAATCCTGCCTCAGGATACTCTTCACCATAAAGATCTGTACAAATTATCGATATATTGGAATGGGGGCCATGGACTTCGTATACCATCATATGCAACCAGGGTTTTACAGGATGAACAGACAAAAGTCTTTAATGCCCAGGTCTGGCATCCGCAAGGTTCTTTTCAGTGGCGCCATAACAGGATAGACTATACTTCAAGATTACCTGTAATTTATGAAGCACATATCGGAATGGCTACTGAACAGGAAAAAATCGGCACTTATGATGAATTCAGAATAAATGTGCTGCCAAAAATTGTAAAGGCCAACTATAACACTATACAGCTGATGGCCATACAGGAGCATCCCTATTATGGTTCATTCGGTTACCATGTAGCAAATTTCTTTGCTGCATCATCGCGATTTGGCCCGCCTGAAGACCTGAAAAGGCTTATTGATGAAGCACATGGTAATGGCATAGGTGTGATAATGGATATTATTCATTCACATTCGGTTAAAAATGAGAACGAGGGACTTGGCAATTTTGACGGTAATGCCGGTGAGTACTTCCATACAGACCAGCGGAGAGTCCACATAGCATGGGATTCGCTATGCTTTGATTATGGAAAAGACAAAGTGATACATTTTCTTTTATCTAACTGCAAATACTGGCTTGAAGAATTTATGCTTGATGGTTTTCGCTTTGACGGAATAACAAGCATGTTGTATTATGATCACGGTTTGTCACGGGATTTTACTCACTACAACATGTATTTTGACGGAGGACAGGATGAAGATGCAATAACTTACCTGTTTCTGGCTAACAAGCTTATTCACCAGGTTAATCCCGGGGCTATTACAATTGCTGAAGAAATGAGCGGAATGCCCGGGCTTGCAGAACCAATTGGAAACGGTGGATTAGGATTTGATTACAGATTGGCCATGGGAATTCCTGATTTCTGGATTAAAATCATTAAAGAGGTTTCAGATGAAAACTGGAATATCTCAGAGCTGTTCTACCAACTGACAAGCAAGAGAAAAGAAGAAAAGACAATCTCATATGCCGAGTCACATGACCAGGCCCTTGTCGGGGACAAAACGATAATTTTCAGGCTGGCCGATAAAGAGATGTACTGGTTCATGAACAAGGATTCACAAAGCCTGCTTATAGACCGTGGGATAGCATTGCACAAAATGATCCGCCTGATTACAATAGCAACATCAGGAGGGGGTTATCTGAATTTTATGGGCAATGAATTCGGCCATCCCGAATGGATCGATTTTCCCAGGGAAGGAAATAGCTGGTCATATAAATATGCTAAAAGGCAATGGAGGCTTATCGATGATGAAAATTTACGCTATCGCTATCTTGCAGATTTTGACAGGGATATGATCAGACTTTTCCTGGAAGCAAATATCCTTGATAATTCATCCTGCAACCTTTATCTTGATAACCGTGGTGACCAGGTCCTGGCTTTTGAAAGAAAGGGATATCTCTTTGTATTTAATTTTAATCCTGTCAAATCCTTCACAGGTTATGGAATAAATATCCACACGGGAAAGTTCACAATTGTTTTAAACACTGATTCGCCAAAATACGGAGGATTCGGACATATTGACGAATCACTCTCTTACTATAGTGAAAAAATAAATAAATTATCTTCTCCCGAATATCTTAAACTTTATCTTCCCAGCAGGACCGGTGTTGTTTTAAAGAGTATTCCCCCTCACAGGATATACTGATTTGCTTTTACCGGGAAATTATAGTGAATCCTTCTGATAAACTTATAATATTTTACTTTTATAATCTCATGGGATTACCTTAAATTTAGATGCCGGAATCTGATTATAAAAATTTATTCCGCTTATGAATGATTTTCCTCAGTTTATCGATGTCATCCTGCCTTTGCCAATACCTGGTTTATTTACTTATAAAATTAATAAAGAACAATCCGGAAACATTAAACCCGGACTGAGAGCCACCGTTCAATTCGGAAAAAGAAAAATATATACTGCCCTGATCAGGAATATACACAACAACAAACCTTCCGGTTACGAGGTGAAGGATATCCTGGCAATAATAGATGACCATCCGCTTGTTAATGAAACTCAACTAAAACTGTGGGATTGGATATCGGATTATTATATGTGTACGCCTGGTGAAGTATTAAAAGCTGCTTTACCCGCAGGATTCAGACTGGAAAGTGAAACAAAGGTTTTCCCTGTAACGGATTATCCTGAAAATATTGATCTTACTGAAAGCGAAATGCTTGTACTGGGTGCGCTTGAAAAGGAAAATGTGCTGAGTATTGGAGAGATAGCGTCACTATCTGATAAAAAGGAAATCATGCTGTTATTGAAATCAATGCTCGACAAGGGGATTATCCGTATTGAAGAAAGATTAAAGCAGGGATACAAACCCAAAGTGCAAACATACGTCAGATTAAATCCCCGTATTGATAATGAGGATAAATTAAATAAGTCATTTAATCAGCTGGGAAGAGCCACTGCCCAACTCGGACTGCTAACAGAATATCTGAGTTTATCAGGTATATTCAGCAGAGAAACGACAACTGAAGTCGGGAAATCATTATTATTGAAAAGGACAGGTTCCTCAGGCTCAGCAATAAACTCGATGGTAAAAAAAGGTATTCTTGAAGTATATGATAAAGAAGTCGGCAGGCTTATTACGGAACAAAAATCCTGTCGCGGGCCGGCTGAATTAAACCCGTTGCAGATTAAAGCAATGAATCATATAAAGAATAACTTTTTAACCAGGGATGTCGTTTTACTCCACGGCGTAACATCCAGTGGTAAAACTGAAATATACATCCATTTAATAAACGAGTATATAAAGAAGGGAAAGCAAGTCTTATATCTCTTACCTGAAATAGCG
>CAZBUF010000328.1:0-1894 GCA_964495025.1 uncultured Bacteroidales bacterium
AACAATTATAAGGGCACGGATATTTAAGGACGATCAGATTCCTGGGCCCATAGTGACCCATACTTACTTTATTAATGAGGATATTGAACCGGGAACATTGCCGGTCATCTCTCTGGCTTCAGACTATGATAATTTCTGGGACGCCTCAATTGGCATTTATGTTCAGGATTTTAAACCCGACTGGGAAATTCCTGTTAACATTGAATTATTTGAAAACAACGGCAGTGACAGGGCCGCCTTTAACATGCCGGCAGGTACTAAAATAAACGGACTAAACTCATGGCAGCTGCCACAAAAAATGCTCGGTATATATTTCAGGAAGCAATATGGTGATAATAAGCTTGAGTACCCGCTGTTCTTCGATCGTGACAGGTCAAGCTTTAAATCATTTGCTTTGCGCGTCTCGGGCAGCGACTGGAGCTATACTCTTTTCAGGGATGCCCTGGCACAGAACTGTACCCGCCCGAACATGAATGTGGACATGCAGGGATACCGTCCCTGTGTTGTCTATATCAACGGTCAGTATATGGGCATACATAATTTGCGTTCCAAAACGGACGACGATTATATTGAAAAGAATTTCGGGATAGAGCCCGGCACATTCGACCTGATAGAAAACGGGCATACGGTGGAGGCGGGTGACCTGGTTGCCTATAATGAATTTCAAACACTATTATCGCAGGATCTGTCTGTACAGGCAAATTACAACGCAGTAGCCGGAAAGATGGATATCGAAGAGTTTACCGATTTTGTTATCACCGAAATATATGTTGGCAACTATGCCATAGATCACAATGCACTTTGCTGGAAACCCAAAGAATCAGGAAAATGGAGATGGGTTTTTATTGATATGGACAGGGGATTGTTTTATCCCGGGAGCAGGCTTATAGGTACATTCATAAACCAGGATGTTATTCCCCTGGATGAGCTGATGAATAATCCCGGGTATCAGGCATACTTTGGCCGGAGAATGGCAGATCATCTGTATACTACATTTCATCCGCAAAGAATGAAGAAAATAATTGATGAGCATAAGCAGACTTTAGAACAGGAGATGCCGGCCCATATCGAAAGATGGCTTGGCACTACTTCATCTTACGGCAATGCTATGCCTTCAGTCGAATACTGGAATAACGAAGTCAATGATTTAAAATCCTACACAGAAGAACGGCCACAGTATCTGTTGAATGATCTTACAAATTATGGTTTCAACGTTACAGCTGACCTTGGTATAAATGTTGAACCGGCAGAAGCCGGGTATGTCAATATAAACGGACTTATTATACCTGAGCCTGACTGGTCAGGCCCCTACCCGCAGAATCTGCAATCACAACTTACAGCTGTTGAAAAACCGGGTTATGCTTTTCAGGGCTGGGCAAACTCAACAAAACATATTATCGTACCCGCCGGCTCGGTATGGAAGTACCTTGATGATGGATCCAACCAGGGCACGTCATGGCGTGAAACAGGATTTAATGACAATGGCTGGCAGAGCGGACCGGCAAAGCTCGGATACGGAGATGACGGTGAAGTCACTACTGTTAGTTACGGCGGCAATAGCAGTAACAAATATATTACTACATACTTCAGGCATTCATTCAATATTACTGAAGAAGATAAGTCGGGATTCGGCTTTACCATTGATATTCTGCGTGATGACGGTGCTGTGGTATACCTGAACGGACAGGAAATAATACGTACTAACATGCCCGGCGGCAGTATAAACTATCAGACTACTTCTGCTTCATCTGTAAGCGGGTCAGCAGAATCACAGTTTTTTTCGTTTAGTATTGACAGCAGCCTCCTTCTTACAGGAAATAATGTCCTTGCAGCAGAGGTTCACCAGACCAGCGCCAGCAGCAGTGACCTTGGATTTGATCTTGAACTGGCGTCG
>CAZBUF010000329.1:0-3079 GCA_964495025.1 uncultured Bacteroidales bacterium
TCTTAAGATGAGTAAGGTGCTGTTGGTGAAAAGAGCGACAGTACTCATGAGATTTCGAACCGCCAAGTACGAGACCCGTACGCTTGGTGGTGTGAGAGGCTCTCCCCATCAGTAATTACTGGTGGGGCGGTCTACTCGATTGTATGCTGGGCAATATTCATTTTCAGGTGCTTAATCATCAATAAAGCATCATTTTTACTTTGTCAGAATTGGTTGTCTATACGTTTGGATTTGAAGAACTGAAAGGTACCTTCGATGTAAGTTCCAAAATGGTAATTAAAACTCTATCTTATAACTTAGGTTAGGAACTGGTACTGCAAATTCAAAGCGCTCAACTTGTTTGGTTTTATAATTATAGTATAAGCCATAATTTTCTTCCGCCAGGAGCAAATTAGCCATTTGTAGTGACCATATACTTGAATGGTGCTTTTTATTGATCCTGTAATTGATTGTTGCATCAACATGAAATTTATCGGGTTCCTGATCTTCAAATAATTTTGAATAATCAAATATAACATCCTCTGCTAAAACAGACTCGCTGTGATTTACTGGTGTTGTTCGCCTGCCTCCAAAGAAATTCACCCTGGCATTTATTCCTAAAATCTTGTTTTTCTGTTTTCCAACAGTCCATTCTTTACCATAAAGTAAATTAATAACATACTGCGTATTAAACCGGGTGTTGCGTTCAATACCATCATCGCCTTTATATTTAGAGTCAAATAATGACGCTGTAAATAAATAATAATAACCATCTTGCAGAAAACGTTCCAGGGTAATATCAATACCCATGTTCTTACCGGTACCTGTATTTATCAGTTCTTCATTAAAATACCAGTCGGCTTCCATATTTAACACTGAAAAACTGCTGTCTGGAATTACCGGAACATCAAATAAAAATTGAATGTATGGTTCTATTTTTAATCGTAAATTGGGATTTAAACTTATGTCGTAGGCAAAAACCAGGTGATGAGCTTTTGAGACTTTTAAATCTTTATTTGGTTGAGTGATATTATTGCCATCATTAACTCTGGCAAAATATAGGATTAAGGGCTCTAACCTTGAATGCTTACCGTAAGCTAAACTAACTGACTGAGCCTTACCAATGTCGTATGACAGCCCAATTCTGGGTTCTATTACCAGCTCATCACTAAGGTCAAAGTAATGACCACGTAAACCTGCATTTAACTTAAGGTGTTTGGTTACACTAAATTTTGATTGTGAAAAAACCTGTACCATGTTTGAAGCATCCTTTTCATCAGCCACACTTATCAATCCCTGGTCATAAACAGGGGCATGTTTTAAAACGGTATTGTAATGCATATTATCCACTATAAACCCCGTTCGGTTAGCGTGTTTTGCACTCAACTTGCGGTTATAGGCACTTGTAAATGTACATTTGTAATTACGAACATTTATATACTCATTTTCATAGCGATTTAAATCATACCCCAGTATTCCTCCTTCATATTTCATATAATCACCGGTTACTGCAAGGGATGTATTTAACCAGGCATTTTTTTGAAAAATATAGCGATGGTTTAAACCTAAACCTCCCACTCGCTGAGTGAGGGTACCATTCATCCGGTCATCAGTCATTTCCCATAATGAGGAGTCTTGTTCTGCTTTAAAGATATCTGAATCGTCAGAGGCCAGCCCCCAGATTGAAAATATACCTGTTTTTTTTGTCGGCATATTAATTTTAAAAGATAAATCCTGGTAAACAGGTATAAAATCCTTGACCTCCTCAGGAAAAACTGATTTAATCAAACCAAACGTGGAATACCGGTAATTAAACAGATACGAAGCTCTTGAATCTTTCCCCAACGGACCTTCGGAAGAAATATCAAGACCCATGATACCTATTTGAACAGCATGCTCACGTTTTTCATTATTACCGGAACGCAATTTAATATCAAATACTCCTGATACTGCATTTCCATATTCGGCAGGAAAAGCCCCGGTGAAAAAATCAGAATTACCAACAACCAATGCACTTAGTGCCGATATCCCACCTCCTCCGAATGTAGTTAAATTGGCAAAATGATTAGGATTCGGAATTTCAATGCCTTCCAGTCTCCAGAGCAATCCTTTGGGTGAATTTCCCCGGATAATAATGGTATTATCCCGGATAACATCGGTTGTGACACCGGCAAAAGAAGCGACCACTCTGCCGGGATCGTCCCAACCACCTGCATAGCGTCGTGCTTCTTCAACTGAAAATGTTCGTGCACTTAAAGTAGCCATATTATTTAATGGTTTATCCTTTTTTGTATAGGCCATCACTTGCACCTCTTTCAACTCAGAAATTTGTTCTTTCATTTTTATTGTTAGTACAATTTCTTTACCGGTGGAGACCATTAGTTCAGGAATAGTTTGACTCTCAAAACCTACATAGGTTACTTTTATATCATGTCGTCCTATAGGCACTT
This sequence comes from uncultured Bacteroidales bacterium, assembly GCA_964495025.1. GTDB lineage: Bacteria > Bacteroidota > Bacteroidia > Bacteroidales > UBA10428. The sequence goes on from CAZBUF010000329.1 coordinate 2,430, forward strand.
TCTCCAAACGAAAATAACCATTATCATCTGTAATTGCTCCTAATACTGGATCGGTAGTAATTACTGCAATTGAAGCAAAAACCAAAGGGGCCTGTGATTCAACATCAATAACCTGTCCACGAATCACTTGTGTTAATTCCTGTGTATTTGTTATATAGCATATTGCATGTAATAAAGTAATTGTCAGCACAATTTTTGATATTTTCATTCACTTTACTTTTTGAATTATAAGTAAAGACATTATATAAGTACATCAGTTGCATTATGTGGACAATTAAAAATTGCCTTTTCGGTGTTTTATGTGATATTGATTAACCTGCTAAATTGAATTGTTCTCCGGAATTTCATTTTGAGATTGTAAAATAATAAAACCTTTCAGTCTATTATGTAAGTTTGTGTTATTGCCTTGCATACAAAGGTCCCGCGATATGGCAAGGTGGGAATTTCCGTACGTATATTTGTCTACCGTTGAAAAAGGTTTTGAGGAACGAAAAGCTTTCGTTTCTCAAAAGCCCCACTTTGCTATATCGTGTGTGTGTGCCCTGCATGAGCAGTTCACACACTTGTTGGAAGCTCTTGAAAAACTTCAAATATGCAAAATTATTTTGAGTTGACAAGAATTACATTCAACAAGTGTTTTTTTCCAGAGG
>CAZBUF010000330.1:0-8855 GCA_964495025.1 uncultured Bacteroidales bacterium
TGACCCTTAATCCAGGAAAAACTGACATTAAATTTTCTGTATACTATCAGGAACCTTGTCCATAGATCCGTGTTTTTTTTCTTTTTAAATCTTTTCTTCTCCCATTCAAAGACCCATCCTTTTTCAACGGCATCAGCAACATATTTTGAATCAGTATAAACGGTGACTATGCTGTTTTCCTGTTTTAATGCTTCAAGTGCCACAATTACCGCCAGCAATTCCATTCTGTTGTTTGTTGTACATTTAAATCCCTGTGAAAGCTCTTTCCTCATACTTCCTGAGATCAATACTATACCATAACCACCGGGCCCGGGATTACCACTTGCTGCACCATCTGTATAAATGATTATCTTATGAGACATATAACAAAGATATCAATGCTTTTCTCAGTTGAGTTTTTGTTGAAATATTTAAAATATTAATTCTGTTCTCAGGAATAATGTAAAATAATTGAAATTAGACATTTATATTCAGCAAGATAATTTAATGATTAATAATAACCCAGTATTTTCAATATTTTAATTAACAATTTTCAGTTTATTAGCTTCAGTTCATCAATTAAACGAGTGTCCCCGGCATATTTTTCTATAATAAATAAAACATATCTTATATCAACACAAATACATCGCTGTAAGTCAGGCTCAAATATTACGTCTCCACTCATAGCTTCCCAGTTGCCATCAAAAGCAAGCCCAATGAGTTGTCCTTCGCCGTTGATAACCGGACTGCCGGAATTTCCCCCTGTAATATCATTATTTGTTGTAAAACATACGGGCATTTTACCGTTGTCCCCATATTTATCATAATCCTTAAGGTTATAAAGTTCTTTCAGTTTCTCCGGTACTATGAACTCCCGGTCACTTGAATCTTCTTTCTCCATAACACCTTTAAGTGTAGTAATGTAGTTATAATGAACTGCATCTCTCGGAGAATAATCATCAACTGTTCCATATGACAATCTCATAGTGGAATTTCCGTCCGGGTAGAATTTTTTATCTTTTTGCATCTCTAAAAGGCCTGATATATACAATCTTTCTCCTTTTTTCAACGACTTGTTAATTTCATACAATCGATCAATGTTTATACCATATTCCGAATAAATTGACTGAAATGCTTTATATGCAGGATCCCGGGATAAAATTTTAATCGAAGGATCCTGTATAAATTTGTCAAACATAGCCTTATCGGCAAATACGGATTTTTTATACATATCTTCCACGAACCTGTCATAATTTCCTTTGAATTTATTTTTTATAACCGTGTAAATTTCAGGATGTTGTTCTTCAGGTACATTATCATGGAAAAGTTTGATCATTGCCCTGGTTACTTTCAGGTCAGTTTGTACATTATAATCAGCAAAATGGCCTTCTCCATATTCTTTTAGTTCCTTTAACAGCGGTTCAATTGTTTCTTTATCATCCGGGTCGCTTATCAGTTGATAATAAAGAAATCTACTCTTGTAGGCAAATAGTATTATTTCTGATGCCTTGAAAAACGACTCGTATAAATACTGACTGGCATGCTGATATGGTTCTCTTTTTGTTATTGCATCCTCAATTAATTGAAGTGCTTCACCATACTTTGCTATCCTGTTGCTGTCCTGTTTTACCCATTCGATAAATTCATTCTCAAGTTCCTTTTTCTTGTCAAATACCTTCAGCTGTTTCAACCCCCTACTCTGCCCGATGGAAAATTTCCAATAGTTGCTTGATCGTGAGTACTTTGAAGCATACTGAATACGTATTACCGGGCTTTTCAACATATCCTCCATTAATATTTCCTGCCGTACGCCTCTTATTTTAATTCTGTTTGGATGGGTAATATTCAGTACTTCCCTGACCCCGAATGAAGTCATATATCTCTGTGTGCTTCCACCATAACCTAGAACCATTGCATAATCACCGTTACTTATCCCCTGAAGTGAAACAGGCAAAAAATACTTCGGTTTGTAAGGGATATTATCAACCGAATAATCCGCAGGTTTTCCGTCAGGGCCACAATAAACCCTTAACAGGCTAAAATCTCCGGTATGGCGGGGCCACATCCAGTTATCCGTATCAAATCCAAACTTGCCTATGGACGAAGGTGGGGCACCGACAAGCCGGATATCTGTAAAAACCTCGTAAACAAACAGATAAAAATAGTTGCCCCCGAAAAATGGTATCACATCTGCTTCATAATGGTTATCATTTACGGCTTCCGTTTCTATCTCATCAGAAAGTTTAAAAATTATGTCATCTCTCTCCTCTTCGTTCAATGCATCTGTTAATTCTCCGTTTATCTTTCCACTAACATCCTCTATCCTTATAAGAAATTTCACCGATAACCCCGGATTTGGCAGTTCCTCCTCTTTTGAAAATGCCCAGAACCCTTCCTGCAGGTAATCATGCTCAACCGTGCTATGGCTTTGTATCTGCCTGTATTCACAATGATGATTTGTCAAAAGCAATCCCTCATCTGATATTATTTCACCTGTACAACCCTCGCTGAGAACAACAACGGCATCCTTTATACTGCCATTGTTAATATCATAAATATCCGCGGCTGTCAACTTAAATCCCAGGTTTGTCATTTCACCCATATTCATTTTACTGATATAAGGTAATAACCACATTCCCTCATCTGCTGATATTTTACTGAAACACAGTGATAATAAGAACAGGAAAAATATTACAATTCTTTTCATGTGTTTATATTTTATTTAATTATTTGGTCACATGTAACTTACCATGTTAAAATAATCATTTACTTTTGAGATATTAATGATTATTTTATCATGGACGTTTCATCCGTTTAAAATTTTTAACTAATTAAAATAAATTGAACAATAGCAAAATTTACACTTTTTTATATTTTACAAAAATTAATAGAAGATTATTTGTAAATAGTTATCAATAATATTAAAAAAGAGATAAAATAGGAACAGCTCCCTTAAAAGGGTGTTATCTCTTTTTATCACTGTGCAAGGGTAAATCTTACGCTGAAGCCAACATTTGTATCAGCTGTGAGGAATGAGCGGGAAGTGTATGGTTTGTTAAGTGTCCTGTCAAAGAAGAATTGAATGTTAAATCTTGAGCTTAACGCATAGTCGGCAGTAGTGCCGAGTTTTATTACCCTTTGTCCGGTTGTTATCTGGTCAACTTCATCCTCAGACAGCTGGGCCAGGTGCCTTATAAGGGTCTTATTATCCCTGATGGACAAATCAAATCTTAAATTCAAATCACTTTCATATTTATTCCCGCTGATCTCCAGGGGTACTTCTCTGAACCTGTATCCCGCGCCTATCACTATCTCGCCATCTCTTGTTTCGGTAAGCTGGTTGTTTGACAGTCCCAGTGCGAGGGTCCTTGACTTTTTAATCTCAAAGCGCGTGATCAGACTGTTCTGCCATGTCATATCAATATTAAACAACGGGCTGAAATCTTCCCTTATCGATACTGTATTAATTTGAAATTCAGGAATGAAGTTATTCTGAAAGTCCCTTATATAACCGAGGTTATCTTCTTCAGTAATATAGTATAAACTTGTAGTATAAGAGCCTACATTATATGTACACCGATAAGCATGGCTCATATTAACCGATTTAAAATGTTTCCTGATAAAATCAACTCTTGAAAGCCCGTCAAATGTAATCTTCCAGTTTGGAAGCATATGCAGCAATCCCGGAAATGTTTCCAGTGAAATATTTTCCGGATCCCTGTTACCATAGGCAGCGAGAAAAGCCGGGATCAGCACTTCAGACGAAGTGGATCCGTAACCGTATGTATACCCCTCTTCCACATTTTGCTGAATCGATGGGTTAAAACCAATCCCTGATTCGTTAACCCTCTTTGAAAACAGGCGTTGTGATATTATTGTCCTGTATTCCTTAAAATCTTCAAAATATGCGGAATAGTAATTATTGCTGCTTTTTATCTGTTCGAAGGCTGAACCGATGCTGATAAAGGATATTGAAAAGCTACCTGACTGCATTTGGTTGTCAAATCTAAAGCTATCCACTTCCGCATCATAAATAAAATATTCGGAAATATTTTCGGAATAGGTTCGCATTGCCGACAGATCGATCCTGAATCCTTTGAACGGTTCGAAAGTACTTCGTATAGTGAAATTGTCTGACTTTGTTATTGTATACGGATTACTGAATGCAGGGTCTGTTGTCAGCCAGTCCTTGTTAATATTTCTTACAAAGTCTTCATCCTGATATCCCATGATAAAAGGAATGCCGGGGGCCCCCTTATAATCGGGATTGTCGTTCCCTGAATTTATCCCGAAAAGGTTGGTTTCAGGCTTATATCCCATAAGGAATGTTCCTCCTGACTGGGAATAAGAAATGGAAATGTTCTTAACACCGGTAAGCAATCTGACAGTATTTTCGGTGATAAATATAAAAGGATTTTCTCCGATCTCAACTATACCTTCAATATCCACAGTAACACCTATATAATCTGCATCTGAAGTGATCATCACTTTATTCTCGCTGACAACCTCCAGTTTTATGTCTATTTCCTTGCCATCGGCATCCAGCACCTTAACAGCAACTTCCTCGGTACCAAGTTTATGAATAACACTTTTTGGAGTATTAGCTTTAAGAAATGTCCTCTTTGAATATTTGACCTGTTTGGTTCTTTTTCTCTGTTCAGAGCCTCTGCCCCCTTTATATTTATCATCAATTCGTTTAATGAAACCTGCTTTATTGAATAACTTCTGCATGCCAAGCTGTCCGTTTAGCTGAATTGTGTTTGAATTCTTCAGATTGTGTCCCAGTGTATATCCCCCTTCGTAGTATGGCCCTCTATCCCATGCCATTTTTGCATTATAGCGAACTGTTGATGATACCCAGTCAAGTATAGGGATCTTTCTGAAAGGCAGTGAGTAAGAGGCATTCATGCTATGGTCATAATTTGTGTTCCTCCCTCCTTCCCGGATATTGGACCATAATGAATCGGCCCACAGCTCATGGTCACCCGGCCTGAAAAAATCATAAGCTCCGGGAATTTCATCAATTCTGGCAATGTTTGTTGCCGAATAATCAAATTTTAATGATCGTGTCAGATCCCACTTGATGTCGTAAAACCTGTTCCATGTAAAATCTTTATTAACGGTAGAGTCAATTATAATATCAATTCCTTCAAAGACATTTCTCATTTTTACTTCATTATAGTTCCTGTCAATATCGGTCCTGAAGGTAAATCTTGATGGCACGGGATTCAGGTTAAAATCCTTTATCAGTCTCAGGTAAGGTGATCTTAGTTTTTTTGCTTTTTTAAAAGGCGTAATATTTTTTGGCCTTATACTATAGGTATAATTGAATCCCGCGCGGTATTTAATGGTATTATCACGTTCAACACTATAGTTATGGGATTCCTCCCTGCTATATGCCGCACTTACTGATAAGTTGGCCGGAGATATCAGTCTGAGTCCTTTAACTTCCTGATTCACCCTCACATTGGTAAAATTAATGCTCTTCCTTTCCATAACATCCTGCGATACTTCTTTGATATCTTTCTTTTCCGATTTTGTTTCAGTTTCAGCCAGTACTTCTTTCAGCAACCTGTCAGGTTCTTTGGGGTAATACTCAGGGTTGATAATTGACTTGGATACACCCACAAACATAGGGATTGAGACCTTTGATTTTTCCGGAAAAAATTTCCCCAGTTCTATATTCGAAGAGACGTCATATTGTAAAAGTTCTTCTTTTTTCCTTTGTTCCACTTTCTGTTCAATACCTCCAAATCCGGGTTGTATGGTACTTCCTGCCACTGACAGTGTTCCCAGGTCAGCTAATTTAGTCTGCACCCTTGCATTTGCTGCCCAGCCTCCCTTGTTATTGAAATCTGCCAGTCTCAATTCGTTAAACCATATCTCTGCACTTTTCTGCATCCCGTCATTGACAAACTGATTAAAAGAGTTACCCGGATTGCGTATTCCTATAATAATGGTCCTTACATTGCTAAGGTTGGGAGTACCCCTGACTTTTACTTTGTTGTTTTCTTCAAATTTACTGTATACCTTGGTTTTGCTATACAGCAGATTGTTTTCACGAACCGCCATATCTCTTTCCTGCTTAACTTCAACAAACTTATCAAGATCAATGTCAAAAATATTTTCATCAGGCCATACCAGTCTTCTGTCAGCATCATTATCATTATTGTAATCATTCCTGGGAGATGTTAATACAAGGGGAACTTCATATTCATAATAATTATCCTTATAGTCGGAGCCTATTCTTATGAAAGCCGTCAGGTCATAATCATTAAGATTTTCTCCCATCATCGCCTCTGCATGAACAAACATTTTCAGTCTTTTATATTGCCTCAGATCAAGATCAACATTTTTATATGCTACTCTTGCGTCACCGTCAGACAAATCAGTGACCTTAAATACTATTGATTGTTCATTTAGCTGTGCAACCTGTGGCTGGCTGGGATCAATAACCCTTGTTATGCCCGGCGGCAATACATAGTTAACCGGTTCTTTTGCCGAGTTTTCTTCAATATTGACCGCTGATATTTCAAAGCTTCCCGAGTGAGTCTGTTGTGTAATGGAAGGCCCGCCCTCACTGATATCAAATTTATATTTTCTCCAGTCACTTCTTACCAGATGAAACTCTGCAAATCGCAGGATCACAGGTTTCTCAAAATTAGTGAGAAACAGGCGCATAAAACGTATCGACTTAAAGTCCTCTATTTTCCCTATCTTTTGATCAAAATCGTTTACGGGAATTCTAAATTGGTACCAGGTAACATTCTGGGAATTAATATGATCTGTTATGTTCTTATTTTCAATATTTAAATTTTCGGGTGTTATTTCTATCTTGTATTGAAAATACGTTTCCGTTTCGTTCAACGTATTATCCCTGTTAATATCCTCAGCGCTTGGCAGAGTGCTGGCTGCGGCAAATTCACCTTCGGTTGGCGGCGAATTACCTTCCAGCCCGTTATAATTTTTATATCTTTCAATTACTCCCAATTCATCATTATCAAAATCATCGCCCAGGTAATAATGAAAATTATCACTTGAGGGGTCATTCAGGACTTTCTGGAAAGCAGCAGACTGTTCACCATAAATATTCCTTATCTGGTCTATATAGGGATAAAAGAACAAACGCTCATCATCATCACCCAGTCCGTCCAGTCCTACATCCTGGTACTTTCTTGTTTCCGGGTCGGTATTAAAAGCATTTACTATAGATTGTGTTCTGGGCACCCTGCCCCAGGCCGTGGTATCAAAAAGCGTCAGTGAATCTGATTCAGATATTGGTAGTCCGTTCTCAAAAGTTTTCCTTGAGTCTTTTAATATATCTTCTGATATTTCACCCAGGTTAATATAAAAATCTCCGCCGCTATGGCTGGAATCCTCAACAAACGGGTCCATCAGCCAGAATTCAATATATTCAATATTTGAGGTTTCAAAATCACTTGTTTGAATCTCACGCATTATTCCGCCCCAGCGATTTCTCGGATTATTTAACGCCCCATTGCTGTTAATGTCAGTATCAAAATTGTAAGGGCCTTTTTCAGCCGGATAATAGGCAATATTCAGGATAGATATGGGGCTGTCAAATCCTGTACCGCTTTCTTTCTTGGTATATATTTCTGTTTCTTTTACTTCCCTGACATAGGGCCCTGTTATATCATCTTCAGTAAGATGCTTGGGTGTTCTGGCGGTTTTCCTTGTGAACAGGGGATCAATAATATACCAGGCAATTTTTGCCCGGTTATAGCCATATTGCAGGTCATTATTCAGGTCTGCCTCGGGAAAAAGGCGCTGTCCCTTTGGCGCACTTGATAAGATCCATGAGGGTAAGCTTTTCATCTCAATGGTGGTCTCTGTACCTTCAAAATCGTCAATATATGCTATGCCTCCTTTCCCTATAGCTTTTGCCTGTCCGGGGATCAGGTGAGCAAATTCAGCATCGATCACAATATTTGAAACTTCCTTTGTCTCGATCAATGGCAGCTTGTCTATAAGACTTGTTAAATAATGAGTTTCGGTCCTGTAGTTGGTATTTAATCCCCAGATCGTATTTGATATAGGTTCCTCGCCCATATTAACCTTTTGTGTTAAAGGCCTCTCTGTTAAGTTTAATAAAGTACCTCCAATATTGAAATTATCAGATATCTTATAATCAAGATGAGTTCCTACAAGTGTCTTGGTCTGGAGGTTGAACAACGAGTTGCTTTCCAGTGAGACCCTCAGTGGTGTTCCGGATTCAAGGTATCCCTGGTTCAGTATTTTTACTCTTCCCAGAATATAATCGACAGTATAGTCGATACCTTCCTGCAACTGGATACCGCCGGCAGTAACCTTCACAGAGCCACGCGGTATGTTCATGGCATTCAGCTGTATTTCAGAACTTGAAGAAGACTGGTAAGTTCCTGCAAGGAAAAATTTATTTTTCTCGGCTATCTGGCTGGCCTTTGTTTGTGTAGAATCATACAGCTCCCTGAATATGTAATCATCTGCCACTTCATTATTATTGATAATTTTTCTCAGGTCTTCGCCAAATGGTTCCAGAAGGGGAAATATTATTCTGCCGTTGGATGAGTTTATTGTTACACCTTCAATAAAATCAAACAGGCCATCAGGATTAGGCTCTCTTTTTGTATCAAGATTATCAAGATTCAGCACTCTCAATAATATCCTGTTATAGAAATCCGGATTATTGGCTACCCTGGCATCAGAGATATAATTAACCGGCACACCGGACTCATCATTACGGTATAAAATATCGAGCCTGAAATCACGTGTATTAACCTGGTATGCACCTATAGCATAAATGTTCTTCATCATCAGATCCCATGTGCCCAACCTGGGTGTAAGACTTGTTCCTTTAAGTAACTTTACTATTAAGG
>CAZBUF010000331.1:0-4873 GCA_964495025.1 uncultured Bacteroidales bacterium
CCTGCAACATATTTTTACATATGATAATTTAAATATTCATATCTTTAATTTTAAATGCAACCCTGCTATTGCTTTGTTGTCATTATAGCAGATATTAAAGAAACTAAAAGCATTCTCTTAGTAAAACTTGAGTGAAAAAAGGCGAAAATTGGCGGTAGCTTATCAGGACATACACAAAGAGATTATCGAGCTGAGTAAAGCTGGAAATTCCAGGGCGCAGCATCAGCTTTACCAGCTGTATTGCAATGCTATGTATAATATATGCTACAGGATGATGAATAATAGGGAGGAAGCTGAAGATATGCTACAGGAGTCTTTTACCGAGGCATTTTTAAAACTGGATTCTTTCAGGTATGAATCTGCGTTCGGAGCATGGTTGAAACGGATTATTATAAACAAGTGTATAAACTCGATAAAGAAGAAAAAGGCCGATCTGGTATATACCACTGATTTGCCTGACATAAAAGCTGAAGAACAGGGAGGATATGATCTTGATACTGCCACGCTCAAGGTAGGAGATGTGCAGAAAGCTATGGAAAAGCTACCGCAAGGGTATCGGGTTATTTTCTCCCTTTATTTGCTTGAAGGTTACGACCACTCGGAGATTGCAGGGATATTAAATATCTCTGAATCAACATCAAAATCACAGTATTCAAGGGCAAAACATAAGATAAAAGAACATCTGAAAAACCTGAGATCATGAAAGATAAGCTTGAAAAATTTATTGTGGAAAACCGGGAAAAGTTTGAAACACGTCAACCTGATCCCGGACTATGGGATAAAATAGAGGCTGCCGTGAAAACGAAAAAGCCCGTGAACTGGAAATTTATTTTCAGCAGAGCAGCTGCCGTGTTGCTGATATTCTTTGCTTCGTACATGATTCATGAATTTATTAATAAGGGCTTTCCGCGGATAACCCTTGTGAAAAGCAGAGAGGTGGAAATTCCTGAGCTTAAGGAGGCTGAGCATTATTACTCAATATTACTCAATGAAAAACTTAATGAGATCAAGCCAATTATTACGGGATGCCCGGCACTGGCAGAAGAGCTGAATTATGATCTTAAACAGCTTGACAGCCTTTATAGAGAGCTGAAAGATGATCTTAAAGATAACATTGCTAACCAGGAAGTTGTTGATGCAATGATTCAAAATTACCGGTTAAGACTTTCAATTTTGGAAGAAATATTATCGGAGATTAAACCAGATGATGATAAGAGCATTAATAAAAATAACTGCTATGAATTATAAAAAAATACTGGCATTGGTTTTGCTTGCCCTGTTTTATGTGCCGGCAACAAGGGCGCAGCTTTATACCAAAAAAATATCCAGGTCATACAGAATTAATAATTCTACTACTATCGATATCTTTAATAAGTATGGCAAGGTACATATTATAACCTGGGAGACTGACTCGGTACGTTTTGAGGTTAACCTGAGGATACAGGCAAATAGCGAACAAAGGCTCAGAAAAATGAAGGATAACATAAGTTTTGACTTTACCGGCACTGAATATTATGTTATTGCAAAAACCAGGTTAGGGCCTAAATCAGGAGGCCTTTTCACTGATATTTTGGATATTGCTGAATCGGTTATCTCGTCTGAGAACAGGGTTTCTATAGACTACATGGTTTTTATGCCCGAATATGCCAGCCTTAAAATAGAAAATAAATTCGGCGATATTTATACGGATGATTTGGAAGGCAATGTTGATATTACTCTTTCAAACGGTGATCTGAAATCAAATAAATTTGGCGGCAATACGGTAATAAAAATCAGCGCCGGTGATGCAGTAATCAATTCCATGGAAAAAGGAAGGCTGTCCGCATCCTATTCTGACGTCCAGATAAAGAATGCGAACAGGCTCAATATTGAAAGCAATTCTTCAAGGCTCAATATTGATAAGGTCAGTTTCCTCAAGATCAATTCCAGAAGAGATAAGCTGTATCTCCCATTAATTGATAATTTATACGGTGAAAGCTATTTTTCAGATTTTTCTGTGCAGAAGCTGAATAATGAACTGAATTATAATTTTAAATATGGGAATCTCTCTATTGGATTAATCAGCAGATCCTTCTCATTTATAAATATAAATTCCGAATATACCGATCTTGATCTTATATTTGAAAAAGAATCGGCATATGAGCTTGATATTTCGCATCATCAGGATGTGGTACTCCATTATCCCGAGCGTATCGCAAATATTGAGGAGAAGGTTTTGAACAAGGATGAGAAGTTAATGCTCACCTACGGAAAGGTAGGCTATAAAACCACATCTTCCAAACTTAAGATAAATGCTCCGAGAAAATGTATTATCAATATTATTCATAAATAGTTTTATTAAATTGTGCAACCAAAGAAAAAATATATTGTCATTAATTTAAAATGTTTGAATATGAAAACATTTAGATATTTATTTATAATCCCGGGTGTTATTTTAATTATTTCCTTTAGCTCGTGTGAGAGATACAATTGTATTGAAGGAAATAATGTTTACGCCTCTGAAACAAGGCCGCTGACAAATAATTTTTCAGGTGTTGAGCTTGACGGGAGTTTCAATGTTTTTATTGAACATGATAGTTTAACAAGCGTAATTGTTGAGGGTGATGAGAATCTTTTAAGATACATCTCAACTAGCGTGAAGGGAAATGTCCTGGAAATAAAAAATACCAGCCGGCGGTGCCTGAATTCAACCAATGAAATTATTATTACTGTCAGCACACCGTCACTTCATCTTATGTCAGTCGATGGTTCAGGTTTTATAAGCAGTGAGTATTTTAATACCAGTACCATGGATATAGATATTGACGGTTCGGGCATAATACATGCTGATTTCGACTGCAATGATTTTAATGCCGATATTGACGGGTCAGGAGAAATAAACTTAATCAGTTCCTGTAATGAATCTTTCCTTAGAATCGACGGCTCAGGCAGAATTAACGCCGATATCATATGTGACCAGTTAAATGCTCAGATAGATGGATCGGGAGAAATAAGGCTGGTTGGAAGCTGCAATGATTCTCATATGAGCATTGAAGGCTCGGGAAGGATAAGGGCTTTTGATTTCGAATCGGAATTCTGCTATATTGATATTGAAGGCTCCGGTGACATTTATGTTTTTGTATGGGACCTGCTTGATGTTGAAATCGATGGTTCAGGAATAGTATATTACGAAGGTAATCCTGTTATAAGGACAAATGACTGGAATAAGGTCAGAAGGAGATAATGAAAATCTATCAAAACTAATAATGATAAATCATATGAGATTTATAAATCTACTCTGTATAATATTATTATGCCCATATATATACTCTCAGAATTATACCAGGGATTTTGGCATCAGAGGCGGCACAACCTCGGGATTAACTTACAGGCAATATACTGGTGAAGAAGATGCCATTGAAGCTATTATCAGCTACAAGAGGCAAAACTTACGCCTTACAGCTTTAAAGCAATACTTCAGGCCTGCATTTTATGAAATTTCTGAAAATTTGAATTTTGCTTATGGGTACGGAGCGCATATAGCATTATACTATACAAACCAGTATAAAATACTGAATAAAACATTTATGCTGAATGACTGGCGGTTTTCCCCGGCATTTGGAATTGACGGTTACCTTGGACTGGAATATCGTTTCAGGGAGTTTCCGTTTATCATAGGTATAGATATGATTCCTTTTTTTGAATTTTCGACCAGCCGTTTCTTTTATATATTCCTTGATGAATCGGCCTTATTTCTTAAGTATAAATTTTAGAAAAAACTGTAAAAATAAAATAAGATGAAAAGAACAGCATTAATAATAGCAACGTTGTGTCTCAGTGTTTTCACATTTTCACAGATTGTGGAAGACGAACCTGAGATTAGGAAAAATGATGATGAAATAAAAACGCTATTGGGAAGAAGTAATGCAATAGGTGGATATGGCGGATTATCAGTTCTTTATTCACAGATCGATTCAAAGGATGCAATCATATTCGGAGGCAGGGGAGCTGTTATAATGAGCCATGCATTTGCTATGGGAATAGGCGGGGCAGGATTCATAAATGATTTTCATTATGATTATCTTACGGATAAGAACATAAGCCTTGCCGGAGGTTACGGAGGGATGTTCTTTGAACCGATAATATTACCGAAATTCCCGGTTCATATTTCTATTCCCGTGATTGTGGGCGTTGGAGGTGTTGCCTATACGAGTATGGAAACTAATGCCAGGTATGAGGAATACTTTGTGGATGATTCCGAAACCTTCCTGGTTATTGAGCCAGGAGTTGAAATGGAAATGAACATTGCCAGATATTTCAGGTTCTCACTGGGAGGCTATTACAGATATACTTCCGGAATTGACCTGATGAATACCGAATCTGATGTGCTTAACGGATTCTCATTCGGCGTGAATTTTAAATTCGGGAAATTTTAATTATGCAGGCTGCTTCTACCGATAAAAATACTGCATCCACCGAAATAGCCTTTCAACAGATCTAAGGAAAAATTAGTTTTACATCAGTAATTTATTCAGGATAGTATCCCTGTTAATAGTAAATTATTATAAATAGTAACAATAATTTCAGATAACCGTCTTATAATATATTTTTTTGTGATGATTAGATATGTACTCTTTTTTTCATTGCTGATGACAGTAAATACTTTGCCGGCACAGGACAAGTTTACAATAAACGGGTATGTTACGGATGAAAGCGGGGAGATGCTTATCGGAGCAAATGTATATATACCATTATTAGCTAAAGGCACGGTTACCAATAAATACGGTTTTTATTCAATTACGATTCCCGGTGGCGAGCATGAGCTTAATTATTCATATATAGGTTATAAGGAAAAAGCTGAGAAAATTTTGCTGGATGAGGATCTGAGATTGAG
>CAZBUF010000332.1:0-1834 GCA_964495025.1 uncultured Bacteroidales bacterium
TTGCTAATAAATTTTTAATCAAAAAATAAATAAAAATGAATAAATATGTATTTATGTTAGTTTTATTATTACCATGTATTGTGATTCCTGCTTTATCACAAAAATATCCCAAATTTGATAAAATCAGTAAATTGAATGATGGTGATATATTAATTAAGAATGGTATATATAAAAACAAATTTTATGAAAATTATCCAAAAAAATTAAAGGCCGATCATATCACAATGGCAGTAAAAGAGAACCGTAATGATCCGGACAGTAGAATTATTACAATTCCAATAATAAAGCTGTATTCGTTAAGTGATAATCCGAAAGAACCTGTATTCTTACTAAATGGTGGGCCGGGTGGTACTAATATTAATAATTTTGCTATGTGGCTTCTTGATGAGCACGATATTGTATTGGTTGGTTATCGTGGTATAGATGGATCTGTTAAACTCGATTCCAAAGAACTGGCAAAAGCAATGGTTACTGATTCCAATACTTTTTCAGAGGAACATTTTAAAAAGATAGGTTCTGCATGGAACAAAGAGTTGAAACGTTATACAAAAGAAGGGATTGACATTAATAGTTATAACATTATAGAAGTTATTGACGATATAGAAAATGCAAGGGTTAAACTTGGTTATAATAAAATAAACTTTTTTGGTTATAGTTTTGGAAGCCGCCTTGCTTATATTTATGGTCTACGATACCCTGAAAGTATAAATCGTTCTGTAATTGCCTTAATTAATCCACCCGGTCATTTTTACCATAATCCTGAAGTGGAAGATAATGTTTTAAAAATGTATGATGAATTATGGAAGAATGATTCTTCCAATTTAGAGCAATCAGATAATATAATAAAAACAATACAAAATGTGTTTGTAAAGCTACCAGTTCAATGGAAAAAAATACATATTGATCCTGCAAAAGTACGTTTTATGATGTATAATTATTTGCAATCCACACATGGAACAGCTCAAATATTTGATGCTTTTATTTCAGCAGATAATGGTGATTATAGTGGATTAGCATGTCTTGTAATGATGTATGACCTATTGCCATTGATGAGAAGCAAAGGTATGGGAGATCTAGTAGCTAAAGGTGGTACTGCCGACTATATAGAAGGGGAAAATTATTTAAATATAACTGATTCAAAAGAAAATTTATTAGGAGCACCTTTTTCTAAAATATTTGCAATTGTTAAATACTCAGATTTCGAAATTCGGATAATACCTGAAGAATACAGAAAACTTGATACTTCCTATATAAATACGTTAATGATAAACGGTAACCTGGATATTGCAACACCATTATCTAATGCCAGGGAATTAATAAATTACTTACCTAATGGGGAATTGGTAGTTTTATCAGATTGTTCACATTTCGATTTGTGGTTAAAACAACCAGAAATGTATAAAAATTTGATGAAAGAATATTTCTTATCAGGACAAGTAAATGTTGAGCATTTCAAATATATTCCGGCAGATTTGGGTAAACAGGAACATAGGCTGCAAAAAATGGGTAAGAGTTTTTATACTCTTAAAAGATTAGGATTACTTAAAATAATGGCGAAAATTACACATTAAAATTTTATATAATACCGCTGGGAAGTGTGAGTTAGTGTTTCCCTCTCTAAAAATTAAATTAATTTGTCCATTTAATCAAAGTTAGTGTTCATCATTCTGCTAAATAAATGCGCCCAGTACATAATCGAGTAGACCGCCCCACCAGTAATTACTGATGGGGAGAGCCTCTCACACCACCAAGCGTACGGGTCTCGTACTTGGCGGTTCGAAATCTCATGAGTACTGTCGCTCTTTTCACCAACAGCACCTTACTCATCTTAAGA
>CAZBUF010000333.1:0-1856 GCA_964495025.1 uncultured Bacteroidales bacterium
GGATGGTTTTCCTGCGGAAGAAAGTCCGGATAAAAGCATCTTCAATACAAACCTTACCGTATGCCTTCAGCCATACATCAAAAATGATCCCCCAACGGTATTTGTGCCCTGCGAAACCAACAGGCCATTGCAATACGCCGTTTTCATCAACAATTGGCGGGTATGATCCCCCTTTAACATCCACCTTCATTGTGAATTCTTTTCCTGGCCTGACAAAGTCCGTTATATCAACAGAAAAAGGCATCCAGCCTCCGGTATGTGAAGCAACTTTCTTTTTATCGATAAATACCTCAGCAATAAAATTAACTCCCTCAAATTCCAGTACTATTTGTTTATTGCGCCATTCTTCAGAGTCAGGTACAGTGACTTTTCTTGTATAAACAGCATGTTTTAAGCTGTCAAATCCAGGTGCAGCATCCCAGTAATCAGGAACAGGTATTGTTGTCCTGTCGCCTCCCTCCGGTATAAAATCCCAGGTACCATTGAGTGACATCCGTGTTCTGTCAGACAATGGATCTCCTATACTACTAATGACAACAGAACATGATAACAGGAGCAAATACAGCTTTTTCATGATATGATCAGTTTACAGGTTATAATATGATTCACTCAAAGAAATAAATATTTTTTGTTAAATGTACAATATAAAAAAATTATCCCCTCACTTCAACCGGCTGCCAGGAATATCGGTTTTTGGAATTTCCATTACATCGCTTCATTAAATTCATCCCTGTATCCGGCAATGCCTTTTACATTTTTCATACTATCCTTATCAAGGATCATTATCATAAATGCCTCAATATCACCTTTTTGTTCTTCCCTGATTTTTATCATTTTAAAGCAAAAACCCTGTTCCAGTAAAAGTAAGAGCTGGCTTCAGGAATATTAATAAAATTCATCAGCTCATCAGTGGCTTCTCTTATCTCTTCTCTGGTCAGAAGCTTATGTTCAATCAGCTTTTCTCCTGCACCCTCAATATTCCCTATAAGATTTTCAATCCACGGTCTGAAAGAGGGAAGATCATAATAATGAAATTCGGGGGCCGGTGAAAGTTCAATCTTTCTGAAGTTACTTTTCCTTACCAGTGAATATAATTTTTTGCCTATCAAAGCATCTCCCCCCAGTTCGTATTGAAGAAGGGCAAATTTCTGCCACGCTTTTTTGAAATAAGGACAATCAGGATACATTTCAATTGCAAGAATATTATTCTCCTGGATGAACAGCCTGCCACCTGCGGCCAGCACACGGCGAACCTCGTTAAGCACTTTCAGCGGATTATTTACATGTTCAAGTATATACCTGCAATAAACAACATCAAATGAATCATCCTCAAATGGCATATCCTGTGCATCCCCATTAATAAATGTAAGATTTGAAACCGTTATGGGGCATTTCTTTAACTGTTCTTCCGATTTCTCAAGACCAATGACCTTTCCTTCCGGAATATTTTTTGCCACTTCCGCTGCAAGAAGTCCCAGCCCGCTCCCCACTTCAAGCACGCTGTCCTTTTCACCCAGCTTAAGAAAATCCAGAAAAGATTTGTTTGTCATATCATTAAGGATCGCCAGTCTTGATTGTTCATTCCGGCTAATACCATGTATGTACCTTCCGTCACTCATCTTTTATAAATGAATGATATATCAAGGTTGTTATCATCTGTTAATATCTCTATCTCAAAGATAAAATAAATTATTTACTGGTTTATTTGGGATTTGAATTTTGAGATCTGTTGTTTATATGTTATTTGTTTTTTAAGATTTTTTATTTATTCGTGTTTTAAGATTTGAAATTTGCGTTTTATGATCTATTTGTATTTTGTATTTTTAGATTTGTTTATTATTAATTGGAGACTCAGC
>CAZBUF010000334.1:0-3431 GCA_964495025.1 uncultured Bacteroidales bacterium
CTTATTACAGTTATTTTTACCTGTCCGGGATAAGTCATTTCATCCTGTATCTTTTTTGCTATTTCATAAGATAGCTTATCGGCTTCCGCATCACTGATCTTATCACTTCCGACAATAACCCTTAATTCCCTGCCTGCCTGAATGGCGTATGTTTTCATAACTCCGGGGTATGACAGGGCCAGGGCTTCAAGATCCTTCAGGCGCTTTATATATGATTCCACCACTTCTCTTCTGGCTCCGGGGCGGGCGCCTGAAATGGCATCGCAAACCTGCACAATAGGAGAGATAAGGCTTGTCATCTCAACCTCATCATGATGTGCTCCGATAGCATTGCAGATCTCAGGTTTTTCCTTATACTTTTCAGCCAGCCTCATTCCATGTATGGCATGAGGTATCTCGGGATCATCATCGGGCACCTTACCGATATCATGTAATAAACCGGCTCTTTTTGCGATTTTTGAATTCAGTCCCAGTTCAGTTGCCATAACAGCGCTAAGGTTAGCTACTTCACGCGAATGCTGCAGCAGGTTCTGTCCATAGGATGAACGGTACTTCATTTTTCCTATAAGCCGTATCAGCTCGGAATGAAGGCCGTGAACTCCAAAATCTATAACTGTTCTTTTACCTACCTCAATAATCTCTTCCTCCACCTGCTTTTTTGTTTTGGTAACAACTTCCTCAATACGCGCAGGGTGTATTCTGCCGTCAGTGACAAGTTGGTGCATAGCCAATCTGGCAATTTCCCTTCTTACAGGATCGAAAGAGGAGAGCACAATTGCCTCGGGAGTATCGTCAACAACAATCTCAACTCCCGTAGCCGCTTCCAGTGCACGAATATTTCTTCCTTCCCTGCCGATGATCCTGCCCTTGATCTCATCACTCTCAATATTGAATACGGTAACTGAATTTTCAATGGCCGTCTCTGACGCTATACGCTGTATCGTTTCAATAATTATCTTTTTTGCATCCTGGGAGGCCGTCATCTTTGCTTCGTCCATGATCTCATTTATGTATGACATCGCTTCCGATTTTGACTCTTCCCTGAGTGATTCGATCAATTGTTCTTTCGCTTCTTCTGCCGACAATCCTGAGATCGCTTCCAACTGATGAACCTGCTGCTTATGCATCTTTTCAAGCTCTTCGTTCTTCTTGTCAACAAGAGAAATCTGTACTTTTAAATTCTCCCGTATAGCATCCAGCTCATTTCTGCCTCTTTGATTTTCTTCTATTCGCTGAGATAAAAGGGCATCTCTTTGCTTAAATTTTGATTCTGCATCAATAAGCTTGCTGTTCCTCTCGCCGATATATTTTTCATGCTCGGCCTTTAGCTGCAGGAACTTCTCTTTTGCCTGCAGGATCTTATCTTTTCTGATCACTTCAGCCTCCGATTCAGCCTCAGTAATAATTGTGGTCCTTTTTCTTTTTAATGCAGTATTCCATAAAAAATAGGAAATTATACTGCCTGCAATGAATGTGGATATGCTTAAAACCGCTATTTTCCCATTACATGCGACATCCGTAATAATTGGCATTATATTCATATTCAGTAGTTTATTATATACAATAAAAAACCCGCATAAATTTCTCCACGTTAATAAAACCCCAATTTATACATGGGTGGAGCTGCCATTTTATCTTGAGTTTCCATTGTCTTCCGGAGAAGAATCCCAAAGGGATTATGGCCTGCTCGTAATAACCTGAGCTAAACTCCAATTTGAATAGTGTTGAGTTTCATAAACTGAAGAAGAAACTATGCGGGCTGTATCTTCTTATATTTTAAAGAACGTATATCACTCTCCCTTTAAATAATCATCAAGTTCTTCACTTAATTCCTTTATATTGTCTTCCAATGGAGAATAAACAAATTTCTGATCATATTCAATAACCTTTGTTACATATTGCAAAGCCGCCATCGCAAGGAAATCCTGTGTGTCCTTGTCAGCATATTTCTGCCTGTATTGTAATACTTTATCGTTAATCATCTTTGCCGCCTTCCTTATCTTTTCTTCATCATTCCTGTCAATCTTTAATGGATAGTACCTGTCAGCTACATTAACCTTTATAGATAATTTGTCATCCATTATATTATTGTAAAGTACTTATCTGTTCAAAAGAGCAATACATTTATCAATCTCCCGCACTATTCTGTTTACTTTAATCTTTGCATCATGCGTGTTTTCATCAGATGATGCAATGACTTTTGCTAATTTTAAATTGTTAAATTTTAGTTCAGTATCCTGTATCTTGTTCTCTAAATGATTAATTTTATCTGTTAATTCCCTGGTTTTTGCAGTTAGCATGAGATTTTTCTGTTTCTGTTCTTCATATAATGAAATAATCGATTTAATCTTATTTCTAAGGACGCTTATTACTTCATCATTTTTAATCTCCATCTGACTACAGAAATCAATAAATTATTATATTAACAAATATAGAAATTTATTCCTTTATTATTAATAAAACAATTATTAAAATTTTTAGTTTTACAGATTTCAACTTACAGAATGTTAATATTTGATTTATTAAGAAAATACAGGCCATATTTTAGATATTTCGCCTGCCTGGTTGCATATTTATTGCTGCACGGCAGTTATAATAATTTATCAGGACAGGAACCGGGCGAAAAGAATATTTTTTATCCTCCCCTGGATATACCGATGTATCTTTCAGGCAATTTCGGAGAGCTTAGATCCACTCATTTTCATATGGGAATAGATATTAAAACCCAACAGGTTACAGGTAAAAAGATATATTCAGTTTATGACGGATACCTTTCAAGGGTGAAGATCAGGAGCGGAGGTTATGGCAAGTCTTTGTACCTGACACACCCCAACGGTTATATATCGGTTTACGGCCATTTAAGCAAGTTTTCACCCGAAGTGGAGAGTTATGTTAAAAGAATTCAATATGAAAGAAAAAGCTATGAGATCGACCTGTATATGAAGTCTGATGAGTTTCCGGTAAAAAAAGGGCAGGTTATGGGCCTTTCAGGAAATACAGGGAGATCCGGGGGGCCGCACCTGCACTTTGAGATACGTGATGCGAAAAATCAGGAACCCTTAAACGTACTTAAATTCAATTTTAATATCAGGGATAATATACCACCCCGGATATATAACGTGGTAATATACCCGGTTGATAATAACAGTACGATCAACAAAGAAAATCAAAAGCTTATTATTCCCACTGAGAGTATTAACAGCCATTTCAGTATTAAAACAAATGACATCATCAATGTATACGGTAATATAGGTTTCGGGGTGGAGACATTTGACTTCCTGAATGGCTCAAATAACAAGTGCGCTGCGTATTCAATCGATCTGTTTGTTAATGATACGTTAATCTATTCACATCAGATCGACAGATTATCTTTCAGCGAATCAGGATATGTTAACAGCCATTGCGACTATGAACAGAAAATACTCAATAAC
>CAZBUF010000335.1:0-13872 GCA_964495025.1 uncultured Bacteroidales bacterium
CTGATGAAATGGCATTTGCCTGGCTCTGCTTACTTGCAGTTGCTGTCATGGCTATTATGGGAGTCTGATGTCCCATACCCCTGATATCAACTGTCGTCTGTATGCCATCTTTATTTGGCATAACAAGGTCCATGAAAATAATATCATATTTATTCTCTTTAAATTTTTCAATCGCCTCAACGCCGTCATTGGCAATATCAATTTTAAAACCGAGGTTTCTGAAGATAGTTTCCGCCACTTTCTGATTTATTATATTATCTTCGGCTACCAGGATGGATAAATCTGCCCGGATCTTCCTTTCTTCCTGCTGCTCAACGATCTTAATGTTTGGGAAAGCTTCATGCAGATAATCCAGCAGATTATTCTGTTCAAACGGCTGTATCAAATAATAGTCTATTCCTTCACGCTTTGCCTGGATAAAGTTGTCAAGTTTGTGATTTGAGCTTATCATGAAAAAAATAAATGAATCAGTCAGTCTTTCTTCCTTAAGGTGTCTTATGATCTCAAAGCCATCATAATTAGGTTCATCAAGAATAAATACGATATGAAAATTATCTTCGTTTTCTTTCAATAATATCTTTAGTTCATCTATCTTATCCAGCGGATAATGAGAAGTTTTAATATTCAATCCACTATTTTTAAAAAAATTGGAAAGCCTTATTTTATCCTCAATATTTTTTGTTAATACCAGGACATTAATCTGAGCAAAATCAGTGATATCATCAAAAAAGATATTTTTATTTAGTTTTTCATTTGAAAAAACCTCGAGAGTAAAACTGAACTTTGATCCGGGAAATTTTTTACTTTTTGAAATTGATGACGGACTTTCCACCCAAATCTCACCGTGCATAAGATTTACAAGCTGCTTGGATATGGTTGTGCCTAATCCTGTGCCGCCGTACTTCCTTGATGTTGACTCTTCAGCCTGAGTAAATGAGTTGAAGATACTCTCAATCTGTTTCTCAGGGATCCCGACTCCTGTATCTTCCACATAGAACAATAATGTTAAATTTCCTGAATATTCCTCTTCCAGCTTAACCCCAACGGCAATTTCACCTTCGTGCGTAAATTTGACGGCATTACTGATTAAATTGGACATAACCTGGCGCAGCCTGAATGAATCGCCGATGATATTATCGGGGACATCAGGATTTATATTCATTGTAAGTTTTAGCTTTTTCTCTTCAATAATCGGGCGGAATAATTCAAGGGACAGTTTAATTTCTTCCCTTAATTTGAATGGTATCTCTTCAAGCGCCATCTTGCCCGCTTCAATCTTCGAGAAATCAAGTATATCATCGATTATGCTGAGCAGCATATCTGCAGATTTTTTTATGATCTCGATATGATCTTTCTGAACAGGAGTAAGGTTCTTCTGATCCAGGGCATCTGTCATTCCAATTATACCATTCATGGGAGTGCGTATCTCATGGCTCATTTTAGCCAGAAATTCGGATTTGGCAGTATTTGCGGCCACGGCATATTTCCTCGATTTTTCAACAGCCGTGATATCAATAAAAGCCTCAAGAAATATAATATTACCATCAAGAGGAAAAGGAACCTCCTTTTTATATACAACCACCTCATTCCCTTCTCTCTGGTAAAGTATAAACTGATTTGAATCATATGCTGATTCCGAGTCCTCATCTGCAGCATAAGTTTTTGATAACAGGAACCTGTCAGATATTCCTTTCCCCATAACCTGCTTTTTGTCTTTTATAAGTAACAACTCCTGTGCGGTTTTATTCAGTACTTTTACTTTCCTTTCATTATTAAGTATTATTAACGCAATAGGAAGGTTGTCGATTATTGCGTCAAGTTTTTTAAGTTCTTTACTTATTTTATATTCCGAAGATAGCTTCTTCCTGATTATTTGTAAAAGGACAAAGAGTGATATGAAAAGTATTGCAAGGCTGACAGCACTTGCTATAACGACCTTTTTTATGATATACTCAAGTATTACGCTGTTATTCAATGAGAAAACAATTCCAAAATCCTGCCTTAATATATGAATAGGGTAATATATCGAGATAAGGATTTCCTTTTTGTTATTAATAAATGCAACATGTTTTATAAACCCTCTTTTCCCTTTGTTAAGATTTGATGTAATTTCTTCAAGTTCCGTAAAAGAAACTTCAGCAGCTATGTTTTTTGACACCACTGAACCTTCTTTGTCAATTATCCATTGCCATAAAGTATTTTCAAGGTGAAAGTTTTCAAGAACAGAATTTATATACCTTTTGAAATCCAGAGCAACAATGATATTGCCATATACAGTGTTTTCCTTAAATACCGGCAGGGAAAAAAAGTATGTATTGCCCTGGATTTTTATATTATCCCTTTCTTCCAGCAATCTTTGGCGCTGTGCAATATAATGGTCAATTATAAAATTGTCTTTATTGTCCTTAAAAACGTTAAGCACATTCTTATTCCTGTCATATATATAGATATTTTTGATCAGATTACCATAAGTCGAATAAAACAATTTCAACTTCCTCATTCCGCTTTCTTTGACATCAGTACTATTAAAAATTTCCGCAATATCATCGCAGAATAATATCTTGTTTATATCACTTTCGAATTTTGAGATCACCGATTCTATCTCAATACCAGCCTTTTCAGCCTGCTGGAACAGGATATTTTTCTGATATGATATCTGCCGCAGATATATGTCGCGATAGAAGAAAACATTTAAAGCAATAACCCCAACGACAATTATTGAGAGACAGGTATATAATTTTTTCATTGTTAGTAATTAGTGGTCAATTTTGAAAAAATAAAAGGAAACTAAATCTAAAACTTTTTACAGAATATTTGAAAGAATATTATAAATATTTACCTTCTTTTTTCTGTAAGAATAAAGTATTATTTTATCCGGTACTTATTTTTATCTTCATTTAATATATTTATATAACTTTTATATCTTGTCAGACTTAATGTCCCGTTCTCAAGTTCTTCTTTTACCCTGCAGCCGGGCTCATGTGTATGACTGCAGTTATAATACCGGCAATATTTTGATAATTTGAAGATTTCCGGAAAAAAAAGGCCGATTTCATTTTCTTTGAAATCAATTAGCCCGAATCCCTTTATCCCGGGAGTATCAATTATATAGCCTCCGTTTTCCAGCTCATACATCTCTGAAAATGCCGTAGTGTGTTTGCCTGTTTTATGATATGATGATATTTCTGCAACTTTAGTGTTTATGCTTTTATCAATTGCATTGATCAGCGTGGATTTTCCTACTCCTGAATTGCCGGATATCAAACTAATTTTATCCTTCATAAGATCCTTAACAATACCGATGTTCGTTTCCATAACCGCAGATATCTCATGACAGCTATATCCGGCATCGATATAGGTTTTTTTTACGGAAGCAAGTTTTTCAATAACAGAGTCCTTATAAAGGTCCGTTTTATTGATTAACAGAATGACAGGTATATGATATGCTTCGGCAGTAACCAGAAACCTGTCAACAAATTCAAGGCGCGTTTCCGGTAAATAAAGCGTGAACATTAAAAATGCCTGGTCAATATTGGCTGCGATCAAATGTGCTTCCCTTGAAAAATTCGGGGCCCTTCGTATTATATAGTTTTTCCTTTCCCTGATGCCTGTTATAATCCCAATTTCATTGGCGCTTGCCGGTGGTTCATATTTTACAATATCACCAACTGCCACAGGATTTGTAGTAGTAATGTCCTTTATTCGGAACTTACCCTTGATCGTACAACTGGTAATAGCGGTACCATTTTTAACAGTATACCGGCTGCCGGTTGATCTTATTACGAGCCCTTCTTCCAATTGGTATTAATTAAGAATTTTATATTATTGCCGGATAATTGAACCAAATAGCATATTTAGTACTTTTATCCTGTAAATTTAACTATTATGACTAAAAAAATTATTTCATACAATATAAATGGCATTCGTGCTGCCGTGAGTAAAGGATTTAACGAATGGCTGCGAGAGGTATCACCTGATATTTTATGTATTCAGGAAACAAAAATACAATCAGGACAGATAGATGAAAAGATATTCGAAAAAATGGGATATAAAACATTCTGGTATTATGCAGAAAAAAAAGGTTATAGCGGAACGGCATTGTTTACAAAAGAAGAGCCGGATTCAGTAGAATATGGGATCGATATTGAAAAGTACGATTTGGAAGCAAGGCTGATTAAAGCAGAATATAAGGATATCACACTTTTATGTGTTTATATACCGTCAGGCACAATGGGGGGTGTAAGGCAGGATTTTAAAATCAGTTTTCTTAAGGATTTTCATATTTATGTTAACGAACTTAAAAAGACAAATAAAAATATTATAATTACAGGAGATTTTAACATATGTCATAAACCTGTTGATATAAACTATCCTGAGAAACATAAGAAATCATCGGGATTCCTTCCTGAAGAAAGAGAATGGATGGATATTTTTTTTGAAAGCGGGTTTATTGATACTTTCAGAATATTTAATAAAGATTCAGGGCAATATTCATGGTGGAGCTACAGGGCGAATTCCAGAACCAGGAACCTGGGATGGCGCATTGATTATATAGTAATATCCGAAGCATTGAAGGGAAGGTTAAAAAATGCCGGAATTTTGAGCAGTGTTAATCATTCCGATCATTGCCCTGTATATGCCGGGATTGATTTTAAACCGGCGTTGATTAATTTGTAGTACTGTTTTAAACTGCTAATGAAGCAAAAAAGAGAAAATATCGATTTGTCGGCCCCGGCGGGATCATATGAATCCATTATGGCCGCTATACAGGGAGGGGCAAATTCAGTATATTTCGGGCTTGAGAAAATGAATATGCGGGCGAAATCATCCTATAACTTCAGGAAAGAAGAACTTAAAGGGATCATTGATATTTGCACAAAGCATGGTATTAAAACATACCTTGCTGCGAATATTGTATTTTACGATGATGAATTGTCTGAAATAAAAGAATTAGTCGATTTTGCGAAAAATACGGGAGTCAATGCCGTAATAGCTTCGGATAGGGCAATAATAAATTATGCGCATTCTGCAGGAATGAGCGTTCATATTTCAACACAGGCAAATATAAGCAATATTGAAGCTCTGAAATTTTACTCGGGCTATGCTGATGCTGTTGTATTGGCAAGAGAGCTGAATTTGCATCAGGTATCAAAAATAGCAGAGCAGATAAAAAAAGAAGGAATAACGGGCCCGTCAGGGGAGTTGGTAAGGCTTGAGCTTTTTGTTCACGGGGCCTTATGCATGTCAGTATCAGGAAAGTGCTACCTGAGTTTACATGAACATAATCATTCAGCCAACCGCGGTGAATGTTTGCAGGATTGCCGGAGGGCATATACCGTAACAGAGAAGGAAACGGGGTTTTCTCTGGATATAGAAAATGAATATATAATGTCTCCAAAAGATTTGTGTACTATTCATTTTTTAAATAAAATACTGGATGCGGGAGTCAGCATTTTAAAGATCGAAGGCAGGGCAAGGCCTCCGGAATATGTGAAGGCCGTTTCGGAATGCTATAACGAAGCTATAAACTCATACCTGGAAGGTGATTTTTCAATAGAAAAAATAAGAAACTGGACAGGAAAACTGGCTACTGTTTTTAACAGGGGTTTCTGGGACGGTTATTACCTTGGAAGGAAACTGGGTGAATGGAGTGAGGTATACGGTTCAAGCGCTACAAAAAAGAAAATATATGTTGGAAAGGGAATGAACTACTTTGATAAGATTAAAGTTGCCGAATTCATTTGTGAAGCAGATACTTTAAATACCGGGGATGAAATACTTATTACCGGCCCGACTACAGGAGTCATCCATGCTATGGCCAGGGAAATAAGGGTGGACCTGAATACTGTCAGCCAGGCACGGCAGGGCGAAAGGTTTTCGATTCCGCTGGATTATACCGTAAGAAGATCGGATAAATTGTTTAAAATATTGGATTCAACCAGGGAAGCTGAAACGTGAAGAACATATTAAGTGCCAGTAATGAGATATATGCATATTTATGTCTGTCATTTTACTATAAGTAATAATATATATACTATTTATAATCAAGTATATAGAAATATATATCATATATATAGAGTATCATTTGGAGGGCCCGGGAATTGACCGAACAGTTAAATAATTATAAAAGGATACTGGTATTATTATGGTTTGCAGTATTTTTCCTGACGGCCGGATATACCCAATTTCTTTATACAGGCGAAGATCCTTTTTCTGTAACATGGAAACAGATAAATACAGAGAATTTCAGGATAATTTATCCGGCGGAATTTTATTCCGGGGCAAACAGGCTGGCAAATGTACTTGAATATTCCCGTGAATATACTTCTGAGAATCTTAATTACAGGCCGGACAGAATACCGGTTGTTATTCATAATAATTCCGTTGTTTCAAATGGACTGGTCTCATGGGCACCAAAACGTATAGAACTTATCCCGTTGCCTCCACAGGACAGCTATGCTGAGGACTGGCTTGAACAGCTGGCATTACATGAATACAGGCACGTTGTGCAGATCGGTAAATTAAACCAGGGAACAGGCAGGATTTTATCAAGGATAATGGGACAACAGGCTACGGGAGCTGTAACCGGGTATCTGCCGCTATGGTTTCTGGAAGGCGACGCTGTAGCCACGGAAACCGCATTATCAAGTACCGGAAGGGGAAGGCTTCCTTTATTTGAAATGAAACTGAAAGCATTGCTTACCGAAAAGGAGAAAAGATTTTCATATGACAAGATGTACCTGGGTTCATACAGGGACTTTGTCCCTGGCTATTACGAGCTGGGGTATCATATGGTAACATACTCCAGACTGAAATATGACCCGGAAATTTTTAGCAGGACTCTTGATAATGTGGCAAAAAATCCCTATCAGCTCAGCCCGTTTTATATAGGACTGAAAAAAAATTATAATCTTTCGAAAACACGCTTATGTGAAGAAACATTTGATACACTTAAATATTTATGGAATAAGCAAATAAATAATGATAATTATACAAATTATTTAAATATTACGGACAACAGGGACAAGGATTATACAAGTTACAGGTATCCGGAATATTTAAATGACACAATGTTGATCGCATTGAAAAGCGGGATTGATCAAGTACCTCAGTTTGTCATGATCAACATAAGAGGACATGAAAAGGTACTTTATACTCCCGGGATATTATCAACAGACAGAATATCCTCCTGTAATAATAAAATCGTATGGGATGAGATTATAATTGATCCCCGCTGGAGACACAGGAGCTATTCGGTTGTTAAAATCCTGGATATTGAGACAGGGAGAAAAAAGCAGCTGACACACAGATCCAGGTATTTTTCTCCATCCGTTTCGAATGACGGAACTAAGATAGTTGCTGTTGAAGTTGATATCAGAAACAGATATTCGCTGGTAATACTTAATTCAGAAACCGGAAATATTGAAAAAAGGATACCCTCGGATCAGGATATGTTTTTGCAATTGCCGGATTGGACGGAAAATAATGAAATAGTTGTAGAATCAACAGGCAGGAAAGGAAACAGTATACTAATTTATCATCCCCTGAGCGGACAATGGGAAACAATGATTGCCCGCACCTATACTGATGTCTCTCAGCCTGCAGCCCGGGGGAAATATATTTTGTTCAGGGGTTCTTTTAGCGGAGTAGATGAAATCTATGCTGTTGACCGCAATTCAAAAGAAATTTACCGTGTGACTTCTTCAAAATACGGGGCATTTGATCCTTCTTTAAGCCCGGATAATAAACAGTTGATCTACGCGTACTATTGTTCTTCAGGCTACAATCTTGTTACTGCAAAAATTGATACAAACACATGGGTGCCTCTGGAGAATGTAAGGAATAATTCTGTAAAATGGTATGAACAGCTGGCTGCACAGGAAAACATAAATATTCAGGAAAGTGCGGAGCCGGATAGCGTATACAAGCCAAAGGATTATTACCGGCTTTTTAATCTTTTTAATGTGCATAGCTGGAGCCCTTTTTATTTTGATTATAGTAATATGGACCTGTCGGATATTACTGTTTCAGCCGGATTTACATTACTCTCACAGAATATACTCGGTACTGCCATATCGGATATAGGCTATTCATATGAGAACGGCCGGCATTATTTATATCCAAGAATAATTTACTCGGGATTTTATCCGGTGATAGAGTTTTCTGCAAAAATCGGAGGCTCTTCAAGATATCTGGAATGGAATAATATGACAGATCCCCCCGACGATATGCCTTATGGGAAAAGTTATTTCATCAGGTCATACCTGCCCCTGCGAATTATTAACAACAAATATATAAAACAGGTAAAACCACAGATAGAATACGAATATAACAATATGGTCTATTTTAACGGCGGATATAAAAAGGGATTGTCAGTTTTCCATTATAAACTTAATATGTACAGGTATTTGAAAACATCGGACCGGGATATTTTTCCCGGGTGGGGACAGATACTTTACCTCTCATATTCTCATTCGACGGCAAATCCGATTTTCGGCTCAATAGCATCAGTAAGCTCAAGATTATATTTTCCGGGACTGCTCAATCATCATAGCCTGAGAATATACGGGGGCATTCAGAAGCAGTATCCAAAGGCAGCAATTCTTGGTATCGACAGGATAATTCTGCCCAGAGGATTTCCTGTATATTTCTCAAAAGAAATATGGAAAATGTCCTTTGACTATGCGTTTCCAATATTGTATCCTGACATTTCACTTGGTCCTCTGGCTTATATTAAGAGAATTAAGATGAATATATTTTACGACCATGCCTATGGTACTGACGTGCATGAAAAGTCAGGAAATGGAACTTATTTAAATACCGGGACCTATAATTCTACAGGTTTTGAATTAACAGGTGATTTTAATGTATTACATTTTATTTTTCCGTTTGATTCAGGTATCAGATATTCATACATGCCCGGCAAAAACAGATATTCCGTTGAGTTTTTAATTACTATTAATACAAGCATTTTATAATACCGGGATATTTGCACGGATTTTAAATGTATATTTTGACGAATCCTGTTGACATTGGTGCAATATTTTTGTAATTTGTGAGACCCATGGGTACCAAGGGACAATTAAATTCATTATTTCATTTTGCCAGGGATACTTTAATATACTAAACCTGAATGTAATGGAAAGAGGAAACAGCATAGAAACTACGGGAAGCATTACTAAGGTCCAAAAACTTACAAATCTGGAACAACATGTGTTATCAAACACATTAGTGCTTATAAGTGAAAATACGTTTCCCGGCTATATAGCCCGCAAAGAATTTAATAGGAATTCTCCGCTGAATTCAGTGTATCTGATATTAATGTACCGCTACTTCCCGGAAAAAATTGAACGGATATCAAATATAATGAGGCAGAAGTACAGAAACTGTAATTTTGGCTGCGGTGAAATTGAAATACAAAATAAAATATTCCCCTGCATAAGGATAAAAGGCCTTACATGCTGCGAACTTATTCCTGAGATTCAGGCGGGCTATAAGAATAATGATATAAAACTTATGAGCTTCAGGAAAATAAAAAATGAAGGAAATATCAGGGTGTTCAAACACTTTAAGATAAGCGAAATTTCAAATGGCATATACAGGGATTTATATGAAGGAGAAAAGTTCTATTTCATTGTTCCGGCCCGTATAAACTGGCAATTACTTACTTATATAACCAATAATATTAAGAAAGAAATATCCGATAACGATTTTGATCCTGCAATAGGGATCATTAACAGGTTTGCAGGGCCTGAAGATGTTATAAGGATATTTGACAGGAACAAGACCTTAAAAAGGGCACTGGAGATAAAGAACAAATATCTTAAAGAACTTGGTAAGCAGGGATTCCATAAAACAAATCCCGGCAGTACTGTCGAAGCAACCTTCTATCAATAGCATTCAGTTATTATTTTTTATCAGGACTTACCTGTTCAGATAACTTTCCCGGAACAAGACAACTAAACTAACGGTTTTAAAAATATCTGCAAAAATTGTAATTTAGATTATCCTGAAATAGCTGATCATTTTTTCACAGTATTAATTGATAAAGCATATAAGACAATATGAAATATAAAATTCTTCATACATTTAAAGCCTGCTAATAAAATGATCATTTGTGATGCAGAATAAATACCTGATAATGATATTTCTGTTCCTGAGTATGCTGGCAAGCTCACAGGAATGGAAGAAATACCCTTACCAGCCTGCGGGAGGATTGTTGAGTTTTCCCGGCGATGAAGGTTTTCATCCGGCTGAGGAAATAGAATGGTGGTATATCAACGGACATGTGACAGGACAGACAACGGGTGATTATTATACTTTTATGATAAGTTATTTCTATGAGCCTGTTTTCATTTTCGATGGGTTCAGAATATTTGATCTGTCAAATGAAAATTCAAAAGAGTTCTACGATGAAACACTGCCCTGCATATATGAGTCACTTGCAGAGGACAGCCTGAATATAATTGCAACAACAGGGTATCCTTCAACACATTATGAAGAGTGGGTAACTCTAACCGTTTCAAGTGTTACGTTGAAGCATTTCCGTTATATTATTAGCGCAACAGCAGAGCACGGATCAATAGACATTAACTGTAATACGGTAAAACGACCGCTAATCATAGCTGATTCGGGATTTCTGTATCAGGGTGACGGCGGCTATTCCTATTATTATTCCCAGACAATGATCGAGATATCAGGGTTATTAACATTCAATTCCACTACTGAAGAAATATCGGGGACAGGGTGGCTGGACCGTCAGTTCGGCACTTTTAACCCGAATGATAATGAAGATTATGAGTGGTTTTGCGTACAACTTGACAACGGAATGGATTTGAATATCTGGAATATTTTTACTGATGACAACAGGATACCTGCAACGCCGGCATACAGGATATGCAGCATATATTCAAACGATTCGTCTGCATTGACAACATCTGAATTTGACATGGAACGGCTGGCATTTGATTATTCACAGGACAGTGCAAGATGCTATTCGCAGCAGTGGCATTTAACAATTGACACATTCGATATTGATCTGATAATTTCTTCACAAAATCCGGAGCAGGAAGTTGAACTGCCGTTCAGATTTTTTGAAGGCAGTACTTCGGTCCAGGGTACTGTTCAGGAAATACCGACCGCAGGCAAAGGGTTTACGGAGCTGGTTCATTCATACGGGAAACCGGATATCGATATTGCCTATCCTGGCAGTAATGATACCTGGGACGGACCAGAGAACATCAGGTGGAGATTGAATAACCCTGATCAGGGAAATAGTCTGATATATGATGTAGATATCAGCACTGATAACAGAAGTACATTCAGGAAGATCGCAATGGCAATAAGTGATACGGATTTTTACTGGAACCCTGCATATTTCATTGATGATACGGCTGTTTGGCTGCGTATAACAGGTTATTCTGCTGACAGCACACTGACAGCCAATGCACAGAATATAACAGGTATTCAAACCGCACAAAAAAATTATCAGTTATGCCCGGGGGATAATATATCATTTCTGATATTATTAAGTGAAAAAGAAGAATACAGCTATCAATGGCAGAAAAATGAAGAGGATATTTACGGGGAAACTGATAACATATATTTCCTGAATTCTTTGACATCTGATAATAATGGAGATTACAGGTGCATAATCACCGGAAATGCAGGTACCGATACTACAATTTCCTATAGCGTGGAAATTAAACCGGTGTTTGAAGAGGATGTTTATGAATCAGTATGCAGTAGTGACAGTATTTTTATTGGCGGGGCATGGCATAAAACAGAAGGAATATATTACGATACACTGAAATCAGTTTTTGGGTGCGACAGTATAAGGGTTGTTTACCTATCGCTTGAGCAATGTGGACTTGATATTGACAACGAACCGGAAAGCGATTTTACAATCCTGGCAAATACAGTAAATGAAACGATTCATATTATGTTCAATGAATATTATAAAGGAATTGTGGAAATTCTTAATCCTGGCGGAGAAATCCTGAAGGTAAGACAATTGAAAAATGAAAAGGAAGTTATTATGGATGTGTCTGATCTGGCCGGCGGATTATATATTCTGAGAATAAGGAACGGAAGATTTTGCGTTGCAAAGAAAATTATTCTGTATAATTATTAAATTTAGCCGTGTGTTTAACCGGGATTTAGCCCTGGGATGCTTATGTTATATTTTTGTTAAATTTAACGGCCTTCAGTATAATTTATTTATTGGCTGAACCTGAATGAACATAAATTGAAAATCATTTACAGTGATAATATTAACGGTATTCTGGGAACAGTAATCTTTCACCTGGTCCTTATCCTGTTTTTTCTCGTTGTTAAAACAAGCGATGCAAAAAGGAAACATATTGAATACATGCCGATTGATTTTGAAGAGGAGATGCAGGAAATTGAGGATATAATCAGGGAAATTGAAAGAATGCCTGTTAATATTGAGCCGCTGGAAGAAGAAGTAAGGAAAAACATTGCTGTGAATGTGGCAAATAACCTGAACGAAAAAATAAGTACGGAAAAGTATATTGAACAACTGAAAGAGGAAATGGGTATAGATAATCTGGAACAGCATCTTGACAGAGACCTGCCGGATAAGGAAGAATTTTCCTATGATGAGGAACCAATAGAAAAAAATGATGAAGAAACGAAAACCGATAAAGAATATTCAGGACCGACAAATGTTACATATTTTCTCGAAAACAGGTCTGAAAGATATCTTCCTGTTCCTGTATATACCTGTAAAGGAGGAGGCCTGGTTATAGTAAATATTTCAGTTAACCAGAAGGGAAAAGTAATTTATACGTCAATATCAGAAGATTCTCAGACACAGGACGAATGCCTTCATGAAACGGCACTGAAATATGCCGGCCGTACCACATTTAATATGGACTATGAAGCGGAGCCGCGGCAATCCGGTTATATAATGTATCAGTTTATTCCGCAGTAAAGATTATTACTTTTCAGTTTAACAGATATATAAGATGAACGAATGTTTATGTGAGAGTTTCCTGCTTAATGGCGAAATAAAAGACAGGAATGAATTTGATAGTCGCTTTTTATACCAGGGCAAAGCTTTCTATGAGGTTTTAAGGATTATTGACGGTATTTATATTTTTTGCGAAGAACATATTGACAGATTAAAAAACAGCCTGAAAATATATAACATTGACTATTGTATTGAAATTAAGACAATAATAAATCATTTATTAAAGTATAAGTTAAATAATGATGTAAATTACGGCAATGTCAGGCTTGTTATGAAATTTAACAGTACAGGAATATGTGAACCCGACATACTGGTGTATTTTGTTGCACACAGGTATCCTGATGCCAATAACTATAAATATGGAGTGGAAACATCAATATTATCTGCGGAGAGAAAAACACCAAATGCAAAGTTCATAAATCACGATGTGCTGGCTGTAGTCAGCAAAGAGTTATCGGCCGGCAAAGTTTATGAGACATTACTTTCAGATAATAAAGGGTTTATAACAGAAGGAAGCAAATCAAATGTTTTCTTTATAAAAGATAATGTATTATATACGCCCCCCGAAAACAGGGTTCTGCCCGGAGTTACAAGAAAATATATATATATTATCTGTAATGAATTAAATATTAATATTATAGAAAAAGATATTTCAATCAATAGTTTAAAGGAATACAATACCGTGTTTATTACAGGTACTTCAGTAAAAGTATTACCTGTACGGAGGATCAATGATATAAGCTATAATGTGAACAATAATGCCTTATGTAGAATTACGGATATGTATGAGAAAAAGATCAGGGATTACATCATAAATAAAAAGCAGATTACAAACCGGTAACATTACTGATATATTTCAGCGGATTTGTCATCTGGTG
>CAZBUF010000336.1:0-21085 GCA_964495025.1 uncultured Bacteroidales bacterium
CTGAAATATGTTTTTTGATAATATTAAAACTCTTATACATAATTACTCATTTCAAAAATTGTTAATCTTGATATTAATATTTGTACTTAAGAGTTAAAAATAGCTATTTTTGTGCTTTCATAATCTAAAATAGGCTTTTATTATAATGTCGAAAGTTTTAAAGATTAGAAGAGGGTTGGATATTAAACTAAAAGGTGAGGCTGAGAAGATCTTTATCAGGCCTGAGCCTTCGGAGTTTTATGCTGTAAAGCCTGTGGATTTTCATAATCTGACACCCAAATTAGCAGTAAGGTCAGGTGATGCAGTTAAGGCCGGTACAGCTTTATTTTATGATAAATATCGTCCTGAAATTCTTTTTACTTCTCCGGTCAGCGGTAAGGTTGAGAGCATAAACCGTGGGGAAAGGCGGCGCATTCTTGAAATTGTTATAAGGGCCGATACAGATATTCAATACGAATCATTTGATCATGGTGAACCTGACAAGATGGGCATTTCAGAGGTAAAGGACAACATTTTAAAAAGCGGCCTGTGGCCGGCCATAAGGCAGAGACCCTATGATATTATTGCAAATCCCGATGACAGGCCAAAAGCAATATTCATTTCGGCACATGACACAGCCCCGTTGGCTCCTGATTATGATTTTGCTGTCAAGGGATGTGAAAATGAATTTCAGAAGGGTATTGATGCATTATCAAGATTAACAGGCGGTAAGATACATGTGAATATAAATGATGAATATCCTGCATCACATGTATTTACCAAAGCTCAGAAAATACAGATCAATAAGTTTCGCGGCCCGCATCCTGCAGGCAATGTCGGGGTTCAGATTCATCATATCGATCCTTTGAATAAAGGAGATATTGTCTGGTATATCTCTCCGCAGGATGTAATAATCATGGGGAGGCTGTTTGAAAAAGGTATTTACGATACTTCAAAGGTATTGGCTCTTACAGGTTCAGAGGTTCTCAGGCCGCGCTATTACAAGTTAACAGGTGGTGCTTCAATAAAAAACATTGTTAAGGACAATCTGACTGACGGAAATCACAGATTTATCAGCGGAAATGTTCTTACCGGAACAAAAATACCGGAAGACGGATTTATCGGATATTATGATTCCCAGGTATCAGTTATTCCCGAAGGTTATCATTTTGACTTTTTGGGATGGGCTTTGCCAGGGTTTGGAAAATACAGCGTTTCACGATCATTCTGGTCATGGTTGTTGCCAGGCAGAAATTACAGGATAGACACAAATTTGAACGGAGGTTTAAGGCCGTTTGTAATAACAGGGCAATATGAAAAAGTCTTTCCCATGGAAATATATCCGGTTCAGCTTATAAAATCAATATTAATAGAAGATATTGATCAGATGGAGAGGCTTGGAATATATGAAGTGGCACCCGAGGACTTTGCATTGTGTGAGTTTGTATGTACATCAAAAACTAATGTCCAGGATGTTATCAGAAAAGGACTTGATATCATGATAAAAGAGATGCAATAATTTTAGGATATGTAAATACTATTGAAAAAAATGCAATCGATTAGAAGATATATTGATAAAATAAAACCTGATTTTCAAAAAGGGGGAAAATTTGAGAAGTTGCAGTCTACTTTCGAAGCATTTGAAACATTCCTGTATGTACCTGATAAAGTAACAATAAAAGGTGCTCATATTCGTGACAGCATGGATATGAAACGTGCGATGGCACTTGTGGTATTTGCCATGTTACCGGCTTTGTTATTTGGTATGTGGAATGTTGGTTACCAGCATTTCCTGGCTACAGGCGAAGAAAATACTCTCTGGACAAATTTTCTTTTCGGATTCAGGCATGTATTCCCTATAGTGGTGGTTTCATATGTATCAGGACTGGCAGTTGAATTCCTGTTTGCACAAATCAGGGGACATGAAGTGAATGAAGGGTTCCTTGTCACCGGAATGTTGATCCCTTTGATAATGCCTGTTGGTGTTCCTCTGTGGATGGTCGCGGTTGCTACTGTATTTGCTGTGATCATAGGAAAAGAGGTTTTTGGCGGTACAGGCATGAATATTTTAAATCCCGCTTTAACGGCAAGGGTATTTCTGTTTTTTGCTTATCCTTCGGAAATGACAGGAACAGAAGTATGGATTGAGGGCCTCAGGAACGGGAAAGGTATTATTGACGGATTTTCAGGAGAGACAATAATGTCGCAGGCAGCTGAAGGAGCTAAAAGCTTTGTTAACGGAATAGGCGATAGCTTTACTGTTCAGGATATGTTTTTTGGATTCATTCCGGGATCCATAGGAGAAACATCAACCCTGGCAATACTGGTAGGAGCAGCGATCCTGATATACACGGGAATAGGCAGCTGGAAAATCATCTTGTCGGTATTTCTGGGGGGGTACTTCATGGGATTGATATTAAATCTGTTTGCGGTGAATCCATTTATGGAGATACCTGCCCTTCAGCAATTACTAATCGGCGGATTTGCTTTTGGAGCGGTATTTATGGCTACTGACCCGGTAACAGCCGCTCAGACTGAAAAAGGAAAAATCATTTACGGGTTACTTATCGGGATACTTGCAATTCTTATACGTGTGCTTAATCCGGCTTATCCCGAAGGAATGATGATGGCAATACTGCTGATGAATGTTTTCGCACCCTTAATAGACCATTATATTGTTGAAGCAAATATTAAAAGAAGATTAAGCAGGGTAAAACATAGCCCTGTGAAACAATAAAACAAGGAAATGAAACAGTTCAGTAATTTATATATATTGATATTTTCCACAATAATGGTTGTTATTGTTGCTACTGTTCTTTCTTTTGTATCGATGCAGCTAAAACCAAGGCAGATCAGAAATGAGGAGATTGAACAAATGAAGAATATTTTAGCTTCCGTTAACATAGAGAGTGATGCAAAAAATGCTGAAGAGAAATTTAAGAAGCATATTACCGGCAGTTATGTTATTAATTTATCCGGCGAAAAACTAAAAGACCTTGAAGCTTTTTCCGTTAATATGAAAAAAGAACTGGCAAAAATAAATAAGATCAATACCCTGAATAATAAAATAACAGTTAAAAAGAAGAGCCCTTTCAGCAAGTTTCTTTCAGAGATAATAAGTTCCGGGGAAACAGACAGAACAGCAACAGAAGATGA
Organism: uncultured Bacteroidales bacterium; assembly: GCA_964495025.1. Lineage (GTDB taxonomy): Bacteria > Bacteroidota > Bacteroidia > Bacteroidales > UBA10428. The sequence goes on from CAZBUF010000336.1 coordinate 3,136, forward strand.
GATATCCAAAATAGAAAAGTCCCGCCGCCTGCCTGTTTATATCTGCAGAAACGGAGAAAAAACATATTATATTTTTGCATTGAGAGGCAAAGGGCTATGGGGTCCTATATGGGGTTATCTGTCACTTGAAGTGGATTTTAATACGGTCTATGGGACATATTTCGGCCATGAGACTGAGACACCCGGCCTGGGAGCTAATATATCAACCTATAAATTTCAAAGCCAGTTTCAGGGGAAACAGTTGTTTGACAGTAGTGAATTTGTATCAATAGATGTAATTAAAGGTGGGGCAGGAGCTGATAATCTGCATGGGGTGGATGCGATATCAGGAAGTACTGTAACCAGCAAGGGAGTTGAAAAGATGCTGAATGATTGCCTTTCAGGGTATATTGAATTTATTAAGAAACAAATGAACTGATCATGAATAATAAGGAACCGTTATTTTCTTCCAGGAACCTGAAGTTATTAAAAGGGCCTTTAAACAAAAGCAACCCTATAACGGTCCAGGTTCTTGGTATTTGTTCGGCACTGGCTGTCACTGTCAGCCTGAAGCCATCATTTGTCATGGCCCTGGCAGTTATTGCAGTACTGGCAGTTTCAAATGTTGTTATCTCCATATTAAGAAATTATATTCCGACAAGAATAAGAATAATAGTGCAGTTAACAGTAATTGCCGCTATGGTAATTGTTGTGGATCTGTTACTTAAAGCATATGCATATGACATTAGCAAACAGCTATCGGTATTCGTCGGATTAATTATCACAAATTGTATAATAATGGGCAGACTGGAAGCTTTTGCGATGGCAAATAAGCCATGGCAGGCTTTCCTGGATGGAATAGGGAACGCTGCAGGATATGGAATAATACTGATTATTGTTGCTTTCTTCAGGGAATTATTGGGCTCAGGGACTATCTGGGATTATCCGATACTGGAAAAATTAGGGATCTATAATACCGGCTATTCTGATAATGGTTTGATGATATTGCCTCCTATGGCACTAATAACTTTGGGGATTATAATATGGGTTCAGAGAAGCAGATACAGGGATTTAACAGAAAAAAATTAAAATACTGCGATGGAGAATATTGTTAACATTTTTATAAGGTCTGTTTTCATTGACAACATGATTTTTGCATATTTCCTGGGTATGTGCTCTTACCTGGCAGTGTCAAAAACAGTAAAAACATCCGTGGGCTTAGGAATTGCAGTAATATTTGTCCTTGGAATAACCGTACCTATTAATTACCTTATTGAAAACTATATCCTTAAAGAAGGAGCTTTGCAATGGATAAGTCCCGGCCTTGCCGGTGTGGATCTTAGCTTTTTAACATTTATTATGTTCATTGCTGTAATTGCGTCAATGGTACAGCTTGTTGAAATGGTTATTGAGAAATTTTCTCCAACCCTGTATAATAACCTTGGTATTTTTCTGCCACTTATTGCTGTAAACTGTGCGATTCTTGGAGGTTCGCTATTTATGCAGCAGAGAGAATACAACTCTATTCTGGAAGCTACATCTTACGGACTTGGTTCGGGTGTCGGCTGGTTTTTAGCTATTGCAGGCATTGCAGCGATACGTGAAAAAATAAGGTATTCTAATATCCCGGAGCCCCTTAAAGGCCTTGGTATCACATTTATTATCACAGGCTTGATGGGAATAGCCTTCATGAGTTTTATGGGCATAAAATTATAACTGATAGTATAAAATTTTGATTCTGATATAATTTAATTTGATATTAACAAAAGTGGCGATGGTGTTTCTGATATCTCAGTTTAGTGTTATTCTTATTAGCATAGGCGTTTTTCAGATTATTATTATTTCTTTGACGGCCGGATTGCTTTATGCCAGAAAAAAATTAACTCCCCAGGGTGAAGTTACTCTGACAATAAATGGGGAAGAGTTCAAAGTTACTCCGGGATCAACATTATTAACTACCTTATCAAATCAGGGAATATATCTTCCATCGGCCTGTGGAGGTGGCGGAACATGCGGAGTTTGCAGGTGCCAGGTCCTGGATGGCGGGGGGACCATACTTCCTACTGAGACAGGCTTTTTCAGTCGCAAAGAACAACATGATAACTGGCGCCTCGGTTGCCAGGTGAAAGTAAGGCAGGATTTAAAGATAAAGATACCTGAAGAGGTAATGGGAATCAGAAAGTGGGATTGTGAGGTAGTCTCCAATAAGAATGTTGCGACATTTATTAAGGAACTTGTAGTGAAAATACCTAATGATGAGAAACTGGACTTTGTTTCAGGTGGCTATATTCAGGTTGACGTGCCAAGGTTTGAAATGAACTTCAGGGACATTGATGTACAGGACGAATATAAGGATGAATGGGATGAGTATAATATGTGGAACATGAAGATGAAAAACTCAGAGGAGACATTCAGGGCATATTCGATGGCAAATCATCCGGGTGAGGGAGATATTATTAAACTTAATGTCAGGATCGCTACTCCTCCATTGAACAACAAAAAGAATACATTTCTGAATGTGCCGCCCGGCGTATGTTCTTCTTACCTGTTTTCAAGAAAACGCGGGGATAAAATCACCCTGTCAGGTCCCTACGGTGATTTTTTTATTAAAGAAACCGGCCGGGAGATGCTTTATATCGGCGGTGGAGCAGGAATGGCCCCGCTACGCTCACATCTGTTTCATTTATTCCAAACCATGAAAACAACCAGGAAGGTCTCATTCTGGTATGGAGCAAGATCAAAACGCGAGATATTCTATGACAGGGAATTCCGGAGAATAGAAAAGGAGTTCCCTAACTTCAGGTTTCATATCGCTTTGTCAGAGCCAAAAGAAGAAGACAAATGGAAAGGATACAGGGGATTTATCCATCAGGTTATCCTCGACAATTACCTCGGCAGACTGGAAGAACCTGAAGAGATTGAATATTACCTTTGCGGCCCGCCATTAATGAATGAAGCTGTACTTAAAATGCTGTATGACCTGGGTGTGCCTGATGAAATGATAGCATTTGATGATTTTGGAGTATAAGCCGCAGCATTATGTTTATATAATAATCTGCTTACCTGCCGTGTAAATGAGAAAATATGCTGTTCAGACTATATTGATTGTTCTGGTAATTGTTGCCGGGATATTTGTTTTCAGGGGAAGAAACAACGCTGAGTATATTAAGATAGCGGGGTTTGCCCAGGGAACATCTTACCATATAACTTATAAGAGTAAATGGGGTGAGAACCTGAAAAATGAAATTGATACATTACTGGCTGATTTTGATAAATCTTTTTCTACTTATCTGCCGGCTTCTATCATATCAGGAATAAATACAAACAATACTGATATAGTGATCAATAAGGATTTTAAAAAACTGTTCGACAAGTCTCATGAAGTATATATGGCTACTGACGGGGCATTTGATATTACAGTTGCCCCGATAGTCAATGCCTGGGGATTCGGCTTTACTGAAAGATCCGATGTTGATAGCTTACTTATTGACAGCCTGCTGCAATATGTCGGCATGGATAAAGTGAAAATTGAAAAGGGTAAAGTGGTGAAGGAACATAAAGAAATTATGCTGGATGCCAATGCAATAGCACAGGGTTATTCAGTTGATGTTACTGCCGCTTTCCTGGATAAAAAGGGTATAAGGAACTACCTTGTTGAGATCGGGGGCGAGATCAGAACCAGGGGTGTAAATGATAAGGGTGAGATATGGAAAATAGGCCTTGATAAACCTGTTGAGAAAAACCTGGTGCCCGGAACATACCTGCAGGCGGTACTGCAACTTAAAGACAGATCACTTGCAACATCAGGCAATTATCGAAAATTCTATGAGAAGGATGGTGTTAAATATGTGCATTCAATTGATCCTAAGTCGGGATACCCGGTGTTAAAGAATTTGCTTAGTGTTACCGTTCTTGCCAATGATTGTATGACTGCGGACGCTTATGCAACGGCTTTTATGGTCATGGGCATTGAAAAGTCCATGGCTTTCCTGTATGAACATAAGGAACTGGATGCATATCTTATATACAGTGATGAAAAAGGAGATTACCAGGTGTTTATTACTGAGGGTTTGAGAAAAGATATTGTTAAGTAAATACTTACCGGACAGCCATGTAAGCTATTGATTATCAGTCGTATTTAGACAGCCATCATTACTGCCGCATGCACAGCCCGAACCCCCATGACCATGTGAATGACATGCTCCTGGCTGTTCGTTTTTTCCCTTTTTTACGATATTTTTTAAGCCAAGTCCCAGCATCATTAATGCTAATAAGATGATCGATATCAGAAGTATAATTAAGTATTGCATGTATAAAAGACAGTATTTTTATTATTAACAATTATTGATAAAGATAGTTTATTATAAATACACATTAAGAACAACCTTATATTTTAACTTTTTTAATTATATCATCCCAAAGTTACCGTAACATTGTTTTTCTCTTTCATTTTATCCAGGGGGATGAGGTCACCGGCAATTATCTCCCCGTTTAATACGAGCTTTTTCACTCCTTTCTGAACAGAATTATTATTCTCTACCTTAATATCGAACATTTTTCCCCTGAAAACCCTTTTGGCGGTAAATTCTTTCCAGCCTGAGGGGATGCATGGATCAATCCTCAGTCCTTCGTACTCAGGAATGATACCCAGCAGATACTGTGTTATCGCGTAGTAGGTCCATGTTGCAGAGCCGCTTAGCCATGGTATTCTTGATGCTCCGTGTTTCGGACTGTATTTAGCGTGCGTCGACTGGCAAAGGACATAAGGTTCTATCTCACGAATCTCAGCTTTTGTATTAAATGCTGCGGGAAGATACGACCTGAGATATTTATACGCCTGGTTGCCATTGCCCAGCATGGCTTCGGCCATGACTGCCCATCCCTGTGTATGCACAAATATACCGCCGTTTTCTTTCAATCCGGGGTTGAACAGTTGTGATCTGATAATATTATAGTCAGAGTTTGTATAAGGGGGATCACAAAGCGCCAGTCCGTAATCAGTATCCAGTTTCTCTTTCACTTTTCTCATAATTGTCCGTGCTTGTTCCGGCGTTGCAGAACCACTAATAACTGCCCATGTCTGCGGGTTCAGGAATATTTGCCCTTCAGCCACATCTTTTGATCCGAATTTAAGTCCGTCATATCTGTAACCTCTTAAGAACCATTCACCATCCCATGCATTTTTCTGTATGGTGTCATCAAATTCTTCAAGCAGTAGTTTTGCCCATGTTTCTTCCCGGCCATCATTAAGCAGTCTGGCTACTTCAACATATACATTCAGGGCCATCCGCAGCTGCATAGCCACAAATACTGTTTCTCCGTTATGGCCAAACCTCAGGCAATCGTTCCAGTCAGCGAATAATCCGCAGGGCAGCCCATGGGCTCCCCGGCGTTCAAGATTGAACTGAATGGCCCTTTTCATATGGCCAAAGACGGTATCACTGCCCTTATCAGCATAGGGCAGGGTTTTACTGTAAAAATTAATATCACCTGTCTCCTTAACATATGCAGGGATGGCATTGAACAGCCACATACAGTCGTCCGACCTGTATGCTTCTTCAGCTGGGGCTTTCTCTTTTCCGGGATTATGCGAAAATGGAAGGACAACAGGCATGGCACCTCCTGTTGATACTTGTCCGGTGATCATCAGTTCAAGGCGTTCCCTGGCTTCTTCGGGTATGGTATGTAATACACCAAGGAAATCCTGGACAGTATCACGGTAACCTAATCCATCCCTGTCGATGCCCGAGTAGATGAGGCTGGCAGCCCTTGACCACATATATGTGATCAGGCAGTTATATATACCCCATGTATTTATTGTGCTGTTCAGCTCCTCGTCGGGCGTGACAGCAGTGAGTCCCTTCATGCGTGTATGCCAGAATTCCTTAACTTTTTCCAGTTCCTTATCTGCTTTTGAGATGTCGGCATACTCTTTTGCTGCAGCCTTGCCTTCAATTCCTGCTGCACCAATGCCGGCTATTACAAGTATCTCTTTTGTTTCTCCGGGCTCAAGTATTATCTCTGCCTGTAGTGTGCCGCATGGGTTATCACCATATGCCAGTGAATTTGTACACTTACCGTTCTCAACAACCAGCGGGTTTGCGTATGTGCGGTAGGGACCCAGAAATACTTCCCTGTCGGTGTCATACCCGGTAACTTTTGCACCGACGATAGCCTGGAATGTATGCCTGCCCTGGTCCTTTTCATTAAAATTTTCCGGCATGGGAGGGATGTTTACATTGGTGCCGTGATCGATAATGTTATCAACCACATTCATCATGGCTATATACTGAACATACTGGATATTCAGCAGATCGTCAATGGCACCCCATGTACCGGCATACTCAATGTATGTAAAAGCACTCAGGTTTCTTTTCCTGTTGCTGTTGTTTGTCAGTTTAAGTTTCCATATCTCAAACAGCTTTCCCAGCGGGACAAAGTATGTCGTTTCGGCGGTTATACCCGAATATTCAGAGTTAATAACTGTATATGCGGTGCCGTGGCGGCAAACCGACTTATATTTATCCAGGGGTTTGCCAACCGGCTGCCATGATGTTGACCAGTAATCCTTTGAATCATGATCATGAAGGTATATATAACGGCCGGGCTGATCCATGGGGACAGAGTTAAAACGTATCCTCATAAAACGGCCCATACCTCCCGACTTATGGAAACTATACCCTCCTGCATTATTTGTAATTATTGCACCATACTCTGTTGAACCAAGGTAATTACTCCATGATTTTGGTGTGTCAGGCCGTGTAATTACATACTCTTTATTTTTGTCATCAAAATATCCGTATTGCATCTTTTTTTAATTTTTAAGAGGGGACAGCCTCCCTGAAAGGGGACAGCCTCCCTGATATTAAATATTTTTTTTCTGTTTGCAAAGCCGCCTGCCTGAAAGTCTCCGTTTTTATTCAGCTGTCAGAACCGAAACAAGTTTACTGTTTGGTACGTTCTTTTCGTTTACTACCGGGAAATCGCCTTTATAGCACCAATGACAGTATGCTATATTGTTTTTATTAAAAATTTCACAAACATCTTTATACCATCGCAGGCTGATATCTTCAGGAATTGTCGGATAAACGCCAAATTCTCCGCAATACAGAGGTAAATTCATTTCTTTGGCCACTTTTATCGCAGGTGACATCTCTTCTTCAAGAATTTCCATATTGAAATTCCCGTTGCAATAACTTCTCATCGCTTCAACAGTTGACTGAGAAAGTTCCTTATAATATGAAGTATCGACAATCTGGCCCGGATAATTGACAGGCCCGGAATACTCGGCAACCGGGGTCCATGAAGCCAGGTGATGTGTAAGTGCTATAGGAGTGTAAAAATGAAAACTCAGTATAAGACAAGTATCGTTCTCCGGCACTTTTAAATCGGGAAATGTACCGGGGATTTGCCATTTGTTTGATCCCATTACTATTATTCTTTCAGGTTCTTTTACACGGATATCTGATATAACTCTGTCAAGAAGTTTATTCCAGTCATCAGGATCATCTGCCATAGCTTCGTTCATTATTTCATAGGCCAGCATTTCATTTGGATACTGACTTAGTTCCCCGGAAAGCTGACGCCACATATCGACTAATTTTTCCTGTTCGGCAGGATTGGTCCATAACGGATTGTAGTCTGCATTAAAATAATGGGAACGGATAATGTGCAAATCCACTATTACACTCAAATGAGCATCAAATGACCAGTTTATTGCATTATGTAACAATTTGAAAGCCTCTTTTTCTTTATTTCCAAGTGAATCCCATAGCTGGACTTCATCAACGGGGATCCTCACGTGATCGAATCCCATTGATGCGATAGTGTCAAAATCGGCCTTAGTGATGTAGTTTTTCCGTTCTTCTCCGCGTTTTTTGCTCTGTGATAACCAGTGACTGACATTAACTCCTGTCCTTATTGTAAACTTTTCAGGTATTTTCCAGGCTTTTTTATTCCTTGTACATGCCATAACAAGTACTATTACTGATAATATAAATAATAATTTTACGATTTTTTTTAACATAATAAATTTTGTTGAATTAATAATTTTAAACAAATTTTATAAATTCTATCCGGATTATCCAATTTGAAATCAAATATAACATATATTCTATAAAAAGGGGACAGCTCCCTCCTTGAAATAACAAATCTCAAAATACAAATAACAAATAAATTCCAAATTTCAATTACGAAATACAAAACAAGTTAATTACAACATATTAAGAGGAACAGCAACCTGAGATTGTATCTCCCGCTGAAGCGGACTCGCAATTATGCAAAACCCGTAACCTGCGGATCTGCAACCCGCAACAAGTAACGAAATAACGAACAGCGAACAACGAACAGCAGTTTAGCCATTCAGCAATTTAGCAATTCAGCCATTCAGCAATTCAGCCATTCAGCAGTTTAGCCATTCAGCCATTTAGCAGTTTAGCAATTCGGCTATTAGGCAGTTTAGCAATTCAGCAATAAAGCAATAGGGCAATTCAACAATTTGGAGTTTGGAATATAAATCCGTTTCAGTATATTTATCGAAATAAACCTTTGCATATACACTGGTTGGGTGTTATATCTAAAAACATATTACATATAAACCGGATGAACAGGGAAGAACTATATAATAAGCTGGAAGAAGCATACTCTGATGAAAATCTTAACCGGATTACCGGCAAATTATTGGAACTTTATAAAAGCAGGAATTATGGAACGATCAGAGAGATAGCAAATAAAATATCAAAATATATTGAAATTGATGAAGAAAGAGATGCAAAATGCTTTTCCAAACTTGTCATTCTTTATCATCCTGACAAGGGAGAATTATTCAGAAAAGCAATAAAAAATCATTACCTGGAAAATGATCTTGAAAGTCTTAACAGATATTCACATATCCTTCTGCTCAAGAGTATTGAAGATGTTGTAATAACCACTATTGATGAAGATGTTGACTACAGACCTGAATACATCTGGGATGAAAAGCAAAGTGAGGGGTACCACTTTTTTAACGCAAATGAAACAACATCTGAAGAGCACTTTGACAACGAAGAAGATGAGAAATCATTTTACAATGCAATTAAATTAAGAGAATATGGTAATCTGGATATCGAATTTCCTACATACTACCTTGAAGATTTTGAGGATTTTGAACTGGCATACAGTGGGATAGAGACATTGGACGGAGTGGAATACTGTAAGCATATAGTTACATTAGACCTTTCAGGCAATAAAATAGAAGATATTTCGGGACTCTGGAATTTAAATAAATTAGAGGAATTGTATTTAGCGGACAATCAGATTGGATTCATTGATGCTTTAAGTAACTTATATAAACTGAGAGTGATTGATTTATCAGGGAATCAGATTGATGACGTTTCTTCGTTGTTTGAACTGGAAAATCTGGAATATGTAAACCTGATAGGTAATCCTGTACCGGCAAGTCAGATTGAAAATCTGAAAGAGAAAGAAATAATTGTGATGTATTAATTGATAACAGTCAATAAACCATATGCCGGGGCCGTTATTAATAAATACTATTAACTGATATTATTATGGAAACACTAGCGAAGATTGCAAAAATGATAGACCATTCATTGTTGCACCCGGCAATGAATGATGAGGATCTGAAGGAAGGCTGTAAACTGGCAAGGAAATATAATGTAGCATCGGTTTGCATAAAGCCTTATGCTGTGAAAATGGCTGTTGATATTCTGAGGGGATCGGATGTTAAAGTAGGAACTGTTGTGGGATTTCCTCATGGTAACAGCACTGTGGAAGTTAAAGCCTATGAAACGAAAAAAGCTATAGCTGACGGCGCTGATGAAGTTGATATGGTAATTAATATTGGAAAAGTATTGAGTGAAGACTGGAAATATATTGGAAACGAGGTCAGTACTATTGTTAATATCGTAAAAAAGCATAAAGTTGTTCTTAAAGTAATTTTCGAGAATGATTTTCTACCTGAGGATAAATACAAGATAAAACTATGTGATATATGCAATAAATATAAAGTTGACTTTGTTAAGACATCAACAGGGTACGGGTTCGTTAAAGATAAAAAAGGCAATTATTCATACAGGGGAGCAACGGCAAATGATGTCAGGCTTATGCGCAGGCATTCTGATTCCCGGGTTCAGGTAAAGGCAGCAGGAGGGATAAGGACGCTGCATGACACGTTAAAAATGAGAGAAATGGGTGTCACACGCATCGGCGCTTCAGCGACTGCTGCAATTCTTGAGGAACTTTTACGCAATAAAAACGATAAAAGTATGCCTGAAGGTTATTGATTTACAAGTGAGATCCGCTACAATTGTATTACCGGGCGGGTAAATATGTGCAAACCATTTTCAATCAGAGCATCATCCTCTGCTTATAAACCAGATGGAAATACATCACCGGGATCAGTTGATACAACAATATCATCAAACCATATGTAACAATCATTCTGAGGCACCCAGGTTTCATCATTGCCGCCATGGAACGTTGAGAAATAAAATGCATCAACAAGGTCGCCATTAGTAACAAACTGCAGGTTGACGATATTAAGTGCTTCCTCCCCGTTGTACCATACCTGAATCTCACCATTTTTATCTGAACCGGTATTTATTTTTACACGTTCAATAATATTGATCCATTCTCCTTTTGGGAAATAGATATCTTTATCTGCCGCATCTTTCAGGTCAAAATCCTCCCCGTATTTTCCAGGCTTATCCATATGGTACAGGTAGAGCACAGCTTTTCCATCAGTACGCCACATGAACCTGGCAGTAAACCCGTTCGTGCCGTCACAGGTAGCTCCGCCGGAAGATTTCGCGCCTCCCGATAGCCCGGGCAGCTTTCCTCCCTGGTTACCTGAGCCCCAACTGAAATCATTGCTAAAACGTAACCAGTAAGAAACATAGTATTCATCTGCGGGAACAAGGCCGCAGGGGGCCTGATGCCCTGTGCGGGAAGGGCCAACACCCCCCTCAGGATAATATACCTGGAGAGATTTATCTCCTGAATGTGAAATACTATCAACGACAATAGCCCTCTCCGGGCCGTTGGTCCATGATAAATCCAGAAACCCCGCGGATCCCCATGCGGACCCGTCATATTGTGTGCCGGCATCTTTTGATTCGAAATCAACACTTATCTGAGCCAAAGCCGGATAAATGTATAATAATGTCATAGCTGTTAATAATGCTTTCATTTTTATTTCAGTTTTTATTTATTGCCGGTTTACTTCAGTAAATTTAACAGTATTTTTTTATGAAAAATACAATTTATAAGTTAAAAAATAGAATTAATAACCAAAATTACTTTACAATTATATTTAACCCTGAGACCCATTTTATACAGTAATATAATTTTTTAGTAATTTAACTGTTTCTATAGATAGTTCCTTCTTATACCATTTCTTACTATGCCAAATGTCAGGGAGAGGTATGGATCTACGACAATTAAAAATAAATTTTAAACCTATGAAATCAATAATCATTATTGCATGTATATTAATTATGGCTGGATGCTCAGGCGACAGTATTAATTTCAACGGGTATCCGGTGAAACCTGTAAGCATTAAAAGTGTAAGATTAACCGATGATTTCTGGCTGCCAAAAATAAAAACGATACAAGATATAACTATCAGGTATGCATTTGATAAGTGCAGCAAAGAAGGCCGGATGGACAATTTCCTGATTGCCGGGGGGAAGATGGAGGGCGCTGCAAAAGGAGCCATGCCTTTTGATGATACTGACCTTTATAAGATTATCGAGGGTGCTTCATATTCGCTTATTATTTCTCCTGATGAACAGCTGGAAGCTTACCTTGATTCCATAATTATGATCATTAAAACGGGACAGGAAGAAGATGGTTACCTGACCACATGGAAGACAATAGACCCGCAGAAACCACCTGCTCACTGGGTAAAGCCCGGAGGGCGGTGGGAAAACCTGGAAGCGAGCCATGAACTTTATAACAGCGGACATTTGTTTGAAGCTGCTGCTGCCCATTATTATGCAACAGGAAAAAGAAATTTTCTGGATATCGCTGTTAAAAATGCTGATTTGTTGGTTGAAACCTTCGGGCCCGGGAAAAATATGCAAATTCCCGGCCATCAGATTGTTGAAACGGGATTGATAAAATTGTATCAGATAACAGGTAACCGGAAGTATCCGGAACTGGCAAAGCATTTTCTTGATCAAAGGGGAAATGTTGAAGCACACAAACTATTAGGTCAGTATAACCAGGACCATATTCCTGTGATACAACAGGATGAAGTTGTTGGCCATGCTGTACGTGCAGTATATATGTATGCCGGCATGACTGATATCGCGGCAATATATGATGATACGGCATACATGAAAGCAGTAAACATACTGTGGGAGAACATGGTTAATAAAAAGCTTTACATTACCGGAGGTATTGGAGCACGCCATGAAGGGGAAGCGTTTGGGGATAATTACGAATTACCGAATTTAACAGCATATAGCGAAACATGTGCTGCGATCGGGAGTGTGATCTGGAGCCACCGCATGTTCCTTCTTTCCGGAGATGTTAAATATTGCGATCTTGTAGAAAGAACTTTGTACAATGGGGTAATTACGGGTATATCGCTGGACGGAGATGAGTTCTTTTACCCTAATCCACTGGAGTCTGATGGTGAATATGCTTTTAACCATGGGGCATGTACCCGTAAATCGTGGTTCGAATGCTCCTGCTGCCCTACAAATTTAATCCGCTTTATTCCTTCAGTACCCGGACTGATATATGCAACTCATGCCGACAGCCTGTTCATTAATCTTTATATGTCAAACGATGCATCATTTTCATTTAATGATACTGATATCAAAATTTCTCAGAAAACATCCTATCCCTGGAATGGCAGTATCAATATTTCTGTAAGTCCTTCAATAAAAAAGAACTTTACTGTAAAATTACGTATTCCCGGATGGGCACACAATAAGCCGGTGCCAGGCAGTTTATACAAATATTCTGATAACAGGCAGGATCAGATTAGTCTGAAGATTAACGGCAATGAAGAGAAACCGTTATACAAAAACGGGTATATCATGATTACCAGAAAGTGGGAAAGGGGAGATGCTATTGAAGTCATTTTTCCTATGGAGGTTCGCCGCGTAGTTACCAGCGAAAATGTTAAGGAAAATAACGATCTTCAGGCTATAGAATACGGCCCTTTTGTTTATTGTGCTGAAGAGATTGACAATCCTGTCAGTTTTTCAGAACTCACTATTCCAGCTGATGCTGCATTTAAAATTGATAAGAGGGAAGACCTGTTAAAGGGGGTGAATGTGTTAACATGCATAAATACCTCTCAGCTTGACAGCATTGCATGTAACATTTCTCTGGTACCCTATTATACATGGTCCAACAGGGGCATAGGTAAAATGAAGGTCTGGTTCCCCGCCAATTAAGCAGGTTAATATAAATATCATGGAAACATTTGCATTAAACAATACCAGCATTTAACCGGCAACCCTATTTATTTGTCAAGCCGCTTCTTTCAAGCAGCGGTTCAATTGAAGGTTCATGGCCCCTGAATTTTCTGTAAAGTTCCATCGGATGTTCAGTGCCGCCTTTGGCAAGAATATTTTCCCTGAATAATTTTGCTGTTTCCTTATCATATATTCCATTGTCTTTGAATAATGAGAAAGCATCAGCATCAAGAACCTCAGCCCATTTATAACCATAGTAGCCGGCAGCGTAACCACCTGAGAAGATATGACTAAATGCACTACTGACAATGAAATCTTTTAACTCCGGAAATAGTTCTGCCGGTGCTGTAGCTTTCTCTTCAAATTCAGCTATTGATCCGGAATAAGGTTCAGCAATAGTATGCCACGCCATATCATTCAGACCGAAACTTAATTGCCTGACAAATGAATAACCTATATTGAAATTTATGCTTTCAAATACCTTGTCCAGCAACTCATCAGGAATTTTTTCCCCTGTCTCATAATGAACGGCGATCTTATCTAACCACTCTTTCTCTCTCGCCCAGTTTTCCATGATTTGTGAGGGCAGTTCAACGAAATCACGGTAAACATTAGTACCCGACAAACTCAAGTAATTGCATTGGCTGAGAATGCTGTGCATGCCATGCCCGAATTCATGCAACATAGTTTGTACTTCTCTGTATGTAAGCAGCGAAGGAACGGTCTCAGTCGGTTCAGTGAAATTAAATACCAGGGATACATGCGGCCTGACATCTTTGCCGTCTGCCTTATGTTGTTCAAGGTAATTTGTCATCCATGCACCGCCCTTTTTGCTTTCCCTCGGAAAGAAATCGAGATATAAGATGGCCAGGTAGTTGTTGTTTTCGTCCAGCACTTCATAAGCTTCAACATCAGGATGATATACCGGGATATCGGTATTTTCTTTGAAAGTAATACCATAAAGCTGATTAAACAGTTCAAAGACTCCCTTTTTAACATTCACGAGTTCAAAATAGGGCTTGGTTATTTCATCATCAACATCATATTTTTCTTTTTTAAGCTTTTCAGAATAATAATACCAGTCCCATTTCTGAACCTTAAAATCGGCTCCCAGATTTTCAGCATATCCCTGCACTTCATCATATTCTTTTTTTGCGTATGGCAGCGATGAATCAAGCAACTCGTTAAGGAATGCAGTAACTCTTTCGGGAGTTTCAGCCATGCGGTCTTCCAGGATATAACGGGCATATGTATCATAACCCAGCATATTTGCGATTTTTAACCTTAACTCAACAATGCGTCTGATATTTTCCTGGTTGTCAGTCTCGTTATTTCTGCACCCCCGGCTATTGTAAGCTTTATATAATTCTTCTCTAAGGTCCCTGTTATCTGCATATTTTAAGAATGGCATAAGGCTGGGATACTGCAGTGTAAATATCCATCCTTCTTTATCTTTCGCTTTGGCGGCACTTTCAGCTGCTTCCACAAGGTAAGCGGGCAGCCCTGAGAGATCTTCCTTATTTGTAATATGCAGCTCATAATCATTGGTCTCGGCCAGCACATTATCTCCGAATGTAAGTGTCAACTGCGAGAGTTCTTTGGTCAACTTCCTGAATTCTTCTTTTTCCCTGGGATTTAAGTTAGCTCCGTTTCTGATGAAGCCATTATAAGTATTCTTAAGCAGCATTTGCTGCTCAGTGGTAAGCTCATAGTTGCCCTTATTCTCATATACTTTTTTGACTTTACTGAATAATTCCTCATTCAGGTTTATATCGTTTGAGAATTCAGTAAGCATCGCAGAAATATCCTGGGCGGCTTTTTGAATCTCTTCATTGGTATTGGCATGATTTATATTAAAAAATATATTGGCTATATGATTCAGTTTTATACCGCTTTGTTCAAGTGCCTCAACAGTGTTTATAAATGTTGGTTCTTCAGAATTGCCTGTTATTTTATCAACTTCAGATCTTGTATCCTTAATGGCTTTGGTTATTGCCTTCTTATAGTCCCCGGTCTTAATTTTATTAAAAGGCACAGTCTGGAACGGTGTATCGAATTCTGTCATAAGTATATTGTCTTTTATGAAAATATTATTATCATTACAGGATATACTGCTAAATAATATCAGTAGGATAAACAGCTTGTTGCTTTTCATTTTTTTATAATTTAATATTCAGGAATTGCAATGTTAGCGTATAAAAACGATATTTCCAAGTTAATACCACACAGGTATTTATGATTTATATCATGTTAACATGCTAAAGTTGACAATGTTTATACTGAAGCACAAATAATTAAAAAAGAATAATTCAATTTGACAAATGGAAATTTTACAAACAAGCAAAAGACGATTGATTTTTTATTCAGTACTTAGCGGGTTATTATTTGCCCCGCCATGGTATAAATGGGGCCATGGATTTATTATATTCCTGGCGCTTATTCCGCTGCTATTTGTTGAGGATTACCTTGATGAAAAAAAGAAAGAATACCGTTCGGTCAAAATGTTTCTTTATTCATTAATTACATTTTCTGTCTGGAACCTTGCAACAACATGGTGGATAGTGAATGCTACCGTTATTGGTGTTATTATGTCTGTCCTTATTAATTCGACCTTAATGAGCATGGTTTTCTGGATTTTTCATGTTACCAAAAGAAAGGCAGGAAAGCAAATTGGATATTTTGCACTTATAGTATACTGGATAACCTTTGAACATTTTTACCTGAATGCTGAAATAACAAATCCGTGGTTAACTCTGGGCCATGCATTTAACTATAATATAAAGCTGATACAATGGTATGATATTACCGGGGTATTAGGAGGTTCATTATGGGCATTATTAGTTAATGTATTATTGTTTAACACGGCAAAACTATATATTAATCAGAGGAACTTCAGGAAGTTAGCGGGCACGATAATTATTATTGCAGTAATTGTAATATTACCTGTTGCATTCTCGATAATCAGGTTTCACACTTACAGGGAAAAGGTTAATCCAAAGAACATTGTAGTACTTCAGCCAAATATTGATCCCTATCAGAAATTTGTTGCAATACCAAGTATGCAACAAACACAGATTCAGCTGGACCTTGCAGAAAAGTATGTTAATGAGCATACTGATTATATTGTAGGACCTGAGACATCTGTTAATAACAGCATATGGATGGACCAGGTTGAGTACGTTCCGGATATCAGGATGATCAGGAATTTTATGTATAAGTACCCGGGATTAAAATATATTGTTGGTGTTCAATGTTATAAAAGGTATAAGCCGGGAGAAGAACTATCCTCCACGGCAAGAGAATTACCCGGGGCAGGCATATATTATGATAGCTATAATGCGGCAATACAGCTTGATTCTACCAGCTATGTGCCTTTTTATTTTAAGTCGCAGTTAGTAACGGGAGTTGAGAAAATGCCATATACCAAATACCTGAAATTTTTGAAGGGGCTGACTTTAAAACTCGGTGGCACATTTCGCAGCTGGGGGACCCAGGATTATCGCGGGACATTTTTATCAAACAGGGATTCCATAAGAATAGGGCCGGTAATATGCTGGGAATCAGTTTTTGGCGAATTTGTGAGCGGATATATAAAAAACGGTGCAAATTTTATTTTTGTTATTACTAATGATGGCTGGTGGGGAGATACTCCCGGGTACCGTCAGCATAATGCCCTTTCATGTATCCGTGCCATTGAAACCCGGAGGAGCATTGCCAGGTCTGCCAACACCGGGATATCCTGTTTTATAAATCAGCGGGGCGAAGTACTACAGGAGCTGGGCTGGTGGAAAAGAGATGCTATTAAAGGCACAATAAATGCCAATGATAAATTAACGTTATATGTAAGGCACGGAGATTATATTGGCAGAATAGCAAGGTTTTTTGCATTAATTGTCGTGCTGTATACAATTACGAAGATGCTGATGAAAAGGAAATGAGATTGTTATTTATCCATTACCTTGAATTCACCTGCGATTTTTACAAATGCTATAAATACCAGCACTCCCACCATGCAGTGTGCACCTAATATATACCAGACATACTCCGGGTTGTCCGCTTTTTCAAAATAACCAAAGAGTTTTGTATAATAACCACTAAGTAATGCACCTATACATGTTGCCAGGAAGTTGGAGCCCATGTACAAACCTGCTTTTTCCTTAGGGGCTATCCATGTTATATATTCCTGTATGCGCGGTGAAGATATCATTTCTCCGACCGCGAAAATAAATATCCCAAGTATTACTATTACGGGTGCAAAATTTATGGCAAAACCGATCAGCAGAAAACCGAGGCCGGCAATGAGAACTCCAAATCCGAATGATGGCAGGGCTCGTCTTTTTTCAAAAATTCTTGAAACAAAATATTGAAGGATAAGAATTATCCATCCTGTATGAGCAACAGCTTCACCGTTTATGCGCCATATACCTTCTTCCTGCCTTGATAACAGTCTGGCAAAGCCGCCTCCGAATATATTCTCAATCTCACTGAATAATCTTACCGTATCAACATGTTTGTCGACATAAGCAGGGCAGATATTA
>CAZBUF010000337.1:0-3831 GCA_964495025.1 uncultured Bacteroidales bacterium
TTCATCAGGCATGAATGATTACGTCATCAAGCCCGTCAAGGTTGAAACAGTAAAGAATATTCTTTTAAAATGGTTCGGATAGCGGGATTTAAAAAGGTCTAATGAGCTTCCAGCCAGTTATCACCGGTTCCGATATCAACAACCACAGGAACTTTCAGCGTTACGGCATTTACCATTTCATGGTTCACAATATTCCTGACTTTTTCCATTTCTTCCCTGTATACATCAAAAATAAGTTCATCATGAACCTGCAGTATCATTTTTGTTTTAAAACCACTTTTAAGTTTCTTATGAATGTTAACCATTGCCAGTTTGATAATATCGGCTGCTGAACCTTGCAAAGGCGCATTTATCGCGTTTCGTTCAGCTATTCCTCTGACAAAAGAATTTGCTGAGTAAATATCTTTAAGGTACCGCCTCCGTCCGAAGATCGTCTCAACATATCCCTTTTCTTTTGCAATATTAATTGACCGATCCATATACTCTTTTACTTTTTTATAGGTATTAAAATAATTTTCTATCAATTCCCTGGCTTCATATCTTGGTATGTTAAGTCTCTGAGACAATCCGAAGGCTGATATTCCGTATATGATACCAAAGTTGGCTGTTTTTGCTTTTCTTCTCATATCCTTTGTAACCTGGTCCGTATCAATACCATAAATTCTTGCAGCTGTAGCGGAATGAATATCCTCCCCGTTCATAAAAGCTTCGATCATGTTCTCATCACCACTCAGGTGTGCCATCAATCTGAGCTCTATCTGTGAATAGTCTGCTGACATAAGTATATAGTCTTTCCCTGATGCAACAAAAGCTTTTCTTATTTCTCTTCCCCTTTCATCTCTTACCGGAATATTCTGAAGATTGGGATTCTTTGAGCTGAGCCTTCCTGTTGCCACCCATGCCTGCTCGTATGATGTATGTACCTTACCGGTTTTTGAATTTATCAGTTTTGGCAGCGTTTCAACATAGGTTGATAATAATTTTTTTAAACCCCTGTAATCCAAAACCTTAGATACTATTTCATGTTTATCTTTCAACCTTACAAGCACTTCCTCGTTTGTGGAGTATTGCCTGGTTTTTGTTCTCTTCGCATCTCCAATAATTTTCAATTTATCAAATAGCACTTCTCCCAGCTGTTTGGGAGAAGAAATGTTGAATTCCATCCCTGCCATTTTCAATATTTCCGCTTCAACCGCAATAGTCTGCTCCCTTAATATTCCGGCATACTCTTTCAAATCATTTGTATTTATCCTGAAGCCTGATTTCTCCATGTCGGATAAAACACTAATCAGGGGCATCTCAATTTTTTCCGATAATTCTATAAGTCCGCTGACCTTCAGTTCATTTTCAAGTATCTTATATAATTGCCATGTCAAATCCGCATCTTCACAGGCATATTCACTTATGATATCCAGGTCAACATCACGCATGGATTGCTGGTTTTTACCTTTCTTTCCTATTAATTCCTCAATTGATACAGGTTTATAATTCAGATAATGTCCGGACAGAAAATCAAGATTATGTTTAAGTTCGGGCTCAATTAAATAATGCGATATCATTGTGTCAAATAATGTCCCCTTAACTTCTATATCATAATTACTTAAAACCTGTATATCATATTTAATATTCTGGCCGATCTTTTTTATTTTATCATTCTCAAAAATATTTTTAAACTCATCTGCCAAATCCCGCGTAAGCTTTATATCCGGAGGAAAAGGCACATAATATGCCTCATGGGGGTTAAAAGCAAAGGCCAATCCCACAAGCTGTGCCTGCATCACATCAAGAGTTGTGGTTTCAGTATCAAAACTCAGCTCTTTCAATTCATATAGCCTGGCTATTAATTTTTGCCTTTTCTCACTACTATCAACCAGGTGATAGTTATGATCCGTTGTTTTGATGCTATTTAATCCTTCCGTTTCCGAACCCTTATCCTCAATGATATCCTGGTTGAACAATTCACCCTGTATCACCTCAGTTCTTTTCTCAGGAGTGACTTTATTTTCGCTGATTATTCTTGATGCCAGTGTACGGAATTCAAGTTCATTGAATATCTTTGCAAGATGCACTTTATCTATTCCCTTTACTGCCAGAGTATCCAGCTTCAGTTTTACCGGAACTTCCAGTGATATTGTAACCAGTTTTTTTGATAGCACGGCCTGCTCCCTGAATTTCAGCATATTTTCTTTCTGCTTTCCTGTCAGCTCATCCAGGTGATTATATATTTCTTCAACAGTTTTATATTTCTTTATAAGGTTCTTTGCGGATTTCTCCCCTATTCCCGGTACGCCCGGTATATTATCTGATGCATCTCCCCAAAGGGCCATAACATCAATTACATTTATCGGATCTTTAACTTTGAAGTTCTCCCTTACATCTTCAATATTTACTATTTCAGCTTCATTTCCAGCCCTTGAGGGTTTATATATTAATATGTTCTCTGACACCAGTTGTGTATAATCCTTGTCAGATGTCATCATATAAGTCCTGAATCCTTCCTTTTCGGCTCTTTTAGCCAGAGTGCCAATAACATCATCTGCCTCGAAATTTTCAACTTCGACAACCTCAATATTAAAGCCTTTGATTATTTCCTTAATATAAGGCACGGATAACTTAATATCTTCCGGCGTTTTTAACCTGTTTGCCTTATAATCCTTATATAACTTATGCCTGAAGGTTGGTGAGGGAGGATCAAACACAACGGCAATATGACTCGGGTTTTCTTTTCCCAAAACCTCAAAAAGTGAACTTGTAAATCCGAATATTGCAGATGTATTAAGCCCTTTTGAGTTTTTTATCGGCCGTTTAATAAATGCATAATAAGCTCTGAAAATCAATGTATATGCATCAATCAGTAATAGTTTTTTTTCAGACATCTTTCTCATTTATTTACATGCACATTTTCCAAGGCATTCAACCAGTTTTCCCAGATTTTCATCTCTTAAATAGTAAAAAGTATTTTTCCCTTCCCGCCTGGATAAAAGTATCCCTTTATCCTTTAAAATACCAAGGTGATGCGACGCTGTTGATTGTTCTATTCCCAGCAATTCATGAATTTCCTTAACATTAAGTTGTTTTCGCCTGTCAAGATAATCCACTATTGCTATTCGTGCAGGATGTGCTAAAGCTCTCAGTATATTTGCCGCCCGTTCTATTTGATCAGCTGAAAGTTCTGTGATTTTTATTTCCATTTATTATGTATTTATTTACATATACAAATATATACAATTATCTGCGCATAATAATTACCGGAGCAAAACCAGGCAGCAATATTATCTTATCGCAGAATTCTGCTAAATATTACTAAATTTGGATTAATTACATATTAATGATGTCGGAACTCAATGCCATAAAAGAATTAATTGCTCCTGAATTAAGTGATTTTAATTCAAAGTTAAAGAAACTAATGAGAAGCGATATTCCGTTGCTCAATATAGTCACAAATTATATTCTGCGCAGGAAGGGCAAGCAGATCCGGCCTTTGTTCGTTTTTCTATCTGCCAGATTATCCGGGGATATTAATCCATCCACTTATATTGCTGCTTCATTGATTGAGATATTGCATACTGCATCACTTATTCATGATGATGTAGTGGATGATTCGCATGAAAGGCGGGGATTTCTGTCTATTAATGCGATCTGGAAATCAAAGATAGCTGTTCTTATCGGTGATTATCTTCTCTCCAGAGGAATGTTGCTGGCTGTTGATAACAAGGAATTTGAGTTGTTAAAAATTGTTTCAAGGGCAGTTAAGGAAATGAGTGAAGGAGAATTATTACAGATACAGAAATCAAGAAAGTTAAATATCTCTGAAGAGCAATATTATGAAAT
>CAZBUF010000338.1:0-19539 GCA_964495025.1 uncultured Bacteroidales bacterium
GAAAAAA
Source organism: uncultured Bacteroidales bacterium (assembly GCA_964495025.1). Lineage (GTDB taxonomy): Bacteria > Bacteroidota > Bacteroidia > Bacteroidales > UBA10428. The sequence continues at coordinate 8 of CAZBUF010000338.1, forward strand.
TGCCCATTTTATCATGAGTTCGCATAGTTACGGTGAATTAAATACATTAGCAAAAAAAATAGATGATGACATTATAAATAATGCTGATTACATTGAATCAGAGAATACAATATTACTTCCTGTAATAGATTCAATCATTGCATCAAAAACAGAACTGAAAGAAGGAGATACTACTAAGATAACTGTACATGCATCCGATCCAAATGATGAACCATTAGAATATGATGCTATTGGATTACCACAGTATGAGAGCGATCCTGAAAATGTTTTTACCTTGGTAGCTTCTCCTGATAATGTACCGTCACCTTTTTTAGGTTCGCACATCTATGAATTCAACGTAATAAATGAAAGCAACGTTGTTTCTAAATTATCCACATTTGAGATAATAATCTCTGAATAGATAGAAAAATTTAAATCGTCAATGAGCTCTGGACCAAATATGTGTATTTTTAAAAATGATACTTATTGGACTGCCTGTTCATAATGTTCTTTATAAGCGGATAGGGAATCCTCAAGCTCTTGATTTGTGAACCTCAGGGGACTCGAACTACTTGATAAAATAAACGCCAATGACGCAGAAACCGTAATTGACAAACGAGTAACGAGTAACCAGCAACAACTAATCCCTCCCCCATAATATTTCATACCCTTCCGTTTTTGATCCGTAACTTTTTTTTGATTCTGCTGACTGCCATAATATATATTGCAGGCGTGAAACTGAGATTCATTAATTGTTAGTATAAACCATAAACAATACCTGCTGTGAATCCGGAATTCGACATTATCATATTATCCCGTTACCAGGAGAAGCTGTTTCAGCTTGACATGGAGATGTGTTCCTTAAATAGTATTGCAAAGCGTGTTATAAGCAGGAAGTCCGATGTTTCTCCCAAAGCAATACTTTATGAAGGTTTAAGACTTTTATATGAAATTGATGTAATGTGCAATGATTTTTATATACAATATCTTAAAGTAAATAATTAACCCAAATAACCCCATATTATGTTTACATGCAAACAGGCCGGCACTGCCGGCAAGATCATGCTGGAAGGCTCCGGCATCCTTAGAAACGAGACTATAGAGAATATATCGCACTTCTGTGCTTTTCACGGCATCGCCGAGGTGATGCTCATGGACAGCAGATCGTATACTTTAAATCTGACCCTGGCAGAACTGGAAGCCAGTCTTCCGCTGATATATTTTTTCCGTTGCAGCAGGTCACATATTATCAATCTTCTGAAAATAAATAAAGTGCTGTTTAACCATGAGACTATTATCGTGATGGATTGCGGTGCACATATAAAACTATCCAGAAGAAGGAAGGACAGGCTGACAACAGCTATGAAGAATTTACGCGGTAACAACAGGTCCAATTAATCCGGGAGAAATAATTCATAACGCCTGAGATCGTTATAATACCACTATTCAGGGTCACCTGTAATGCCGGGAAAGTGCCCTGATATTCTAATCCTTTTCTTTTTTGTCAGTTAGTTTAGGCCGGGCTTCAAGGTAAAACCTTTCGCTCTCCCTGATCAGGTCCTCAGTAAGAATTTGTTTTGCCCGCTTTTCCTGCGGCGGGTTCAGCTTTTCGGCTTTCTCAAACTCATCAACCATCTTTAAAATATCCTGAGGTAAATCTGTCCTGTATTTTGCTAAGATCTCCAGAAACTGGTATGAGAAAAAATAATCTATCATAATTTTCCTTTTTGTAGTATGGGCAAACTTTCCGATGATCCTGCAAATGTTTTCCCTTTCCTCAGGTGCAAGCTGTTCAGCAAATTCATAATCTTCAATTTTCTTTAATGAGATCAATATCGGCTCCAGTGAGTCAATTGTTATAATATATACATTGTAGTCGCCCATGTTATATATATGTTGCCCGATTACTTCAAGGGTATTTGAAGGCACAACAAGAAAAACATCTTTCTTTACATTTTCCTGCTTTATATATTTTTTCACCGATTCAGTCTGGACTTTCAGATATTTCGGAAAATTATTCAGATCGTCGCCTGCAGGGCTCTTGGCATCAAAGATTATAAATTCATCAGCAATCCTTACGGTGTTATCGGGATTCCCCTTAAATGGAACCTCTTCCATGTAATCAATCATGTAGTTCCGGCATATGTTCCTTATCGCAGATTCAACATTATCCTGGTGATTTTTCCAGGTCTGCTTCATTTTCTCAAATGCCTCTTCCTTTTCCGCTATCCTGTCGTTATGCAGCTTCTGCCTGTCCTCCTCCAGCCCCTTCTTCACTGAATTTATTTCCGTGATATTCTTCTGGTAATCAGAAGCCCTTGTTTCTTCAGTTTGTTCAAACCTGGCGATCCTCTTCTCCAGCGCAGACTTCTGAATATTTAACGAATTAATTTCCTTCTCCAGTCCCAACACCCTTGCTTCCAGCTTCTGGTTGCTGATGTTTATTTCAGATATCCGGGTTTTTTGCCCTTCGCTGTTTCTTTCAATCTCAGTTATCCTTGCTTTCTTCTCTTCAAGTTCATTGTTCAAACCCTTAATCTGAAGATTAATATTTTTAAAATCATCATATGCATCATAACTTAAGATCTTAATAGAACTCCAGGTAAATATCCTCTGCCAGAGATTTACTGATTTTATTCTTTCAAAAAAGGCCCTGAGACTGTCGAACAAAATATCCATTAACTATAAATTAAAATATGTAATAAACAATTGATTTTCAGCAAGTATATTGAGCCGCTCAATATCAACCAAAATAGTAAATTAATTTGAAATGATAAAATTTATTATCTCATAATCTTTATACATATATCACGATCATCAAATTTATTTTTTTATTAAGGTTTATGATTATACCTGTTTTTTCATATTAATTAATAAAAAAGCCTGTGTAACTAACAGCAATCACTGCAAATAGTTAATAAAATCTCATATTTGGTTAATTACTTGGCATAAACTTTACTTTTTAGTTTTTACCTAAATACTTATCTTGCCTATTATTAACAAATTTAATAATTATGAATAAAGGACAATTAATTGATGCTATTGCAAAAGGCAGCGGCCTGAGCAAAGCTTCAAGTGAAAAAGCATTAAATGCTACCTTAGCTGCAATAAGCAAAGCACTCAAAAAAGGTGAAAGAGTCGGTTTAGTTGGCTACGGTTCGTGGTCAGTAAAGCAAAGGGCTGCACGCAAGGGCAAAAACCCACAGACAGGAGCTGTTATTAATATCCCTGCCAAGAAGGTAGTGAAATTCAAACCTGGGGCAGATTTAAGTTTATAGTCTAACTGACGATTTTAATACGTATGATTAAGCACTCTCCACGAGTGCTTTTTTTTACCGGGCCTGTTTGTCGAGTGGAATTGTGATCTTCAGTGTCGAGCCCTCTTCCCTTACCATTGACAGGTTGTAATGTTCGAGTATTTTTAACATCGCAAGGTTTTCACCTAAAACATAGCCTATCAGGTTCCTGACACTATTGCCCAGGGCATGTTCAGCAAGCAGCCTGAAAAAGACAGTCCCCACTCCCATACCCTGATAGGCATCAGCGACAGTAATAGCAAACTCTGCCGAATCAGGGCAATCGGCCAGTTTAACATATCTTGCCACACCTACCGCAGACTTATGGGAATCCTTTAACGCAAAAGCAACAACAGCAACATGATTTTTATTGTCAACTTCTGTAAGATATTTTAAATCTTTTTCCGAGAGTTGCCTGGGAGGAGAAATGAACCTGTAAAACTGCGACCTGAAGGATAATGCGCTGTATCCGGTTCTCAGCCATTCCTTGTCCAGCAGTTTTATAAGACGAAAAACAACTGATGTTCCGTTTTTAAGAGATGTTTTGTAAATATACCTTTCCACATTTCATTAACTTTATTAAAATTAATATCCTTTGCCGATTATTATAAAAATACATATTATTTGATTTAAAAGTTTATAATTTTAATTATAAAATATTTCCGTATAACATGAAAAAACTCAAACTCAGAAGCAGGGAGCTTGAAAAAATCGGGTTTCCCCGCGGTGAGCTGATAAGTTTAATAATTAATGCCGTTCATAAACATTTCAGAAACAGAGACAGGCAGGATGTTATAGAAATGCTTGAAGACATGGTTCAGAATCCGGTTAACTATAAGTATGATAGCCGGTTTGCTCAGGTAATTGAAAAACTCCTGGTCGGTAAACATACAAAGCCCGTACAAAAAACACAGGAAATAAAACTTGAGCAAACATTAAAAGATTATATAATATACGGAAAATCTGAGATTGAACAGGAGGCTATAAGGCAGATGGACACCGCCATGCGGCTTCCGGTAACCGTTCAGGGAGCTTTAATGGCAGACGCCCATACAGGCTACGGACTGCCGATCGGAGGCGTGCTGGCAACAAGGAATGCCATTATTCCATATGGAGTCGGGATGGACATTGGATGCAGGATGTGCCTGTCAGTTTATGACCTGCCCTCTGTGTTTATCGAAAATAACAGACATCAGCTGAAGAAAATCCTTAATGAGAATACAAAGTTCGGAACAGATGAATTTTCCGGTAAGAAGGAACATGAAATAATTGACAGAAAAGAATTCAGGGAGATAAAAATCCTTAATCAATTTAAAGATAAAGCGTATAACCAGCTGGGGACATCAGGCAGCGGGAACCACTTTGTTGAATTTGGAATAGTCAGTCTGCCGGAAAAGTCCAATGACTTTAATGTCACCGAAAGTAAATACCTTGCAGTTCTCTCCCATTCAGGATCAAGGAACCTTGGAGCCAATATAGCAAAATATTATACACGTATAGCAAAGGAAAAATGCAGGCTCCCTAAGGGCGCCCGGGAACTCGCCTGGCTTGATCTTAATGATGAGGAAGGAACGGAATACTGGCTGGCAATGAACATTGCAGGTGATTATGCCGCTGCAAACCACTGGCTTATCCACCGGCGAATATCCAAAGCGCTGAATGAAATACCAATAATAAGAATAGAAAACCATCATAACTTTGCCTGGAAAGAAAAAATAGCAGACGGTACTGAAGCGATTGTGCACCGCAAAGGAGCTACCCCAGCAAATAAAGGGACACTTGGGGTCATTCCCGGCTCAATGGCCTCCCCCGGATTCATTATAAAAGGCAAAGGCAGCCTGCCGTCAATTAATTCCGCATCGCACGGCGCAGGACGAAAATTATCACGCTCAATGGCAAAACAACGTTTTTCAAATAAAAGCCTCAGGGAGACACTTAACAAAGCAGGAGTTGAACTTATGGGTGGAGGACCCGATGAAACACCCGAAGCCTATAAAGATATCCGTAAAGTAATGGAATACCAGAAAGAACTTGTTGATATTATTGGTGTTTTCCACCCGAAAATTGTAAGAATGAGCGATAACAGATGATGAGAAAATATATATACATATTATTATTAATATTTATTTATTTATGGTTGCCCGCTCAGGACATCACATTCAAAGGGCAGGTAAATTCGTGGCTTTCGGTCAACCATGTCAGCGATTTTAAAACCCGCGGAGGATTAAGATATATTCCGTCCGTAACAATTGAAAAGCAAATAAGGAAAATAAAATATGACACCGAAATATCCGTAAATACTTACGGTATATTAGATTACGACGACAAAGAATTTGATGCAACCGGAGATTTCAAACCCTACCGGATGTGGATGAGAATGTCATCTGAGCAGTTTGAGCTAAGGGCAGGACTTCAGAAAATAAATTTCGGATCAGCATCGATGTTGCGCCCGCTGATGTGGTTCGACCGTATTGATCCGCGTGACCCTTTACAACTGACGAATGGAGTTTATGCATTGCTGGGAAGATATTACTTTATGAATAATGCCAATATCTGGCTATGGATCTTATATGGGAATAAAGACACTAAAGGGTGGGAAATGATCCCCTCGAATGAGAAAAGGCCCGAATTTGGCGGCAGGCTTCAGCTCCCGGCTGTTAAAGGAGAGCTCGCCCTGTCATACCATTACCGGGAAGCAGACTTTAGTAAGGCTACATTCGATTCAACTCTTACCGCTTTAGGCAACCGGAATGAAAACAGGCTGGGTTTTGACGGACGATGGGATATAGGCATAGGTTTCTGGCTGGAAAGCATGATATTACATCAGGATATTCCCAAAGCCCATCTACCCTGGCAACAGCAAATAAATGCAGGATTTGATTATACCTTCGATATAGGAAAGGGGCTGAATTTAATAAATGAATGCCTTTGGGTTTCAGCCTCGGAAAATTTTTTTCAATCTGATAACAATATCCTGTTCTCTGCAACAGCCTTAATGTATCCTGTCGGACTTCTTGACAATATCACAGGTATGTTGTATTACGACTGGACAAACAATGGCCTGTACAGGTTTATTAACTGGCAGCGCCTGTACGATAATATCAGCCTTTACCTTATGCTGTTCTGGAATCCTGACGAGATTAATATTTACAGGAATATGAATGATACAGATTTATTCGCCGGGAAAGGCATTCAGCTGATGTTTGTTTACAATCACTAATATAAAAGTTATATAAGATAACATGCAATAAATTAAATAAAATGGAAAAAAGTAAAATCATCACACTTGAAGGTGTAAAGAAACATTTTCCTATAGGGGGAGGAAAGTTCACTGCCTTAAACGGAATTGACCTGGCATTTGGCGAAGGGGAATTTGCCGGCTTTGTCGGCCCCAGTGGGTCGGGTAAAACAACACTGCTCAACATTATCGGTTCACTTGACTCTCCTTCGGAAGGAAAAGCGCTTGTACTGAACAAAGATATTGGCTCGCTGTCATCAAAAAAAGCAGCGATGCTGCGGCGGGAGAAATTAGGATTTATCTTTCAGACATATAATCTTCTGCCTGTGTATACGGTATTTGAAAACGTCGAATTTCCGTTATTGCTTTTTAATATGAGTGCACATGACAGAAAAAAGGCTGTGCTGAATGCCCTTGAATGGGTCGGATTATCAGATAAGATAAAATCCAGGCCCGCACAATTATCCGGGGGCGAGTGTCAGCGTGTAGCAATTGCAAGGGCTATGGTAAAAAAACCTGTAATTGTCCTGGCAGATGAACCAACAGCAAACCTGGATTCTGAGAACTCACATCATATTTTGAAAACCATGGAAAATCTTAATAAAGATTTAAAGACTACGTTCATTTTTGCCACCCATGATGATAAGGTAATCAGGTACCTGAAAAGAAAAATTCTTCTCCGGGATGGCAAAGTAACTGCTGATGAAGTTATCACTAATTAGTTAAGGAGGATAAAATTATGTTAGCAATAAAACTGGCATATCGGAACCTGATTGGTGCAGGCTTACGAACCTGGCTCAACGTGTTTGTATTGTCCCTTGTTTATATTCTGATTATCTGGCATTACGGTGTTATTGATGGCTGGAATTACCAGGCCAGAAAGGATATGCAGGCATGGGAAGTTGGAAACGGACAATACTGGCAACAACATTACGATCCTTACGATTTCTTTACTCTGGAAGAAAGTCATGCTCAAATTCCTGAAATATTAATAAAAGCCATGGAAGAAGGAATTATTACACCTGTATTAATAAGCCAGGGAACCGTTTACCCGGAGGGCAGAATACAGAGTATTCTCTTAAAAGGCATTGACCCTGATCAAAAAGTGCTTGCTTTGCCAACTGCAGAAATGAATACTGAATCGGAAGAAATACCTGTAATTATCGGCCGGAGAATGGCCAAAAACTGCAAATTAAAAGAAGGGGATATAACGACAATAAGATGGAGAGATATAAACGGGACCTTTGACGCAACAGAAGTAAAAGTTATAAAGATATTTAACTGTAACGTGCCCAACGTTGATGCAGGACAAATGTGGCTCCCGATAAGGAAACTGCAGGAAATGATGCAATCACCTGATGAAGCAACCATGTTCATTATTGGCGAAAACTCTGAAATGAGTGAGAATGTGCCAGGCTGGGAATATAAAAGTCAGGATTTCCTGATGACTGAAATAGATGAAATGATAAAAATGAAAAAAGTCGGAGGCTCTGTCTTTTATCTCATTCTTATTCTCCTGGCCATGCTTGCAATATTTGATACGCAGGTACTTTCAATATTCAGGAGGCAAAAGGAAATAGGTACTTATATTGCCATGGGAATGACCAGGCGCCAGGTTGTAAGTCTTTTTACGGTCGAAGGCGCAATGCACTCAATTCTTGCAGTTTTTGCCGGTGCAATATATGGAATTCCTTTTTTACTATGGCAAATTAATACCGGATTTACCTTGCCTGCCGGAGCCGATGATATGGGTATTGCCCTTGCAGAAACCATTTTCCCTGTATATGGAATCGGGCTTATATTAACTACTATCCTTTTAGTTTTAGTTATAACTACTATAGTAAGTTATATGCCCGCACGCAAGATATCTAAAATGAATCCAACTGAAGCAATAAAAGGAAAAATACAATGATACGATTTTTATTCAAAGGATTGTTAAGAGACCGGAACCGCAGCCTTCTGCCCATTCTGGTTGTAACTGCAGGCGTTTCCCTTACCGTATTAGCCTATTGCTATATAAAGGGTATTCTGGGAGATACAATTGAGTTTTCTGCTAAATACTCATCTGGCCATGTGAAAATTATGACCCGTGCTTATGCTGAAAATAAAAACCAGGTTCCAAATGATCTGGCCCTTATTGGAGTAAGCGATTTAATAGCTAATCTTCATAAAGATTACCCAAACATGGAATTTGCTCCACGAATAAACTTCGGTGGACTGCTGGATTCTCCTGATGAAAATGGAGAAACAAAGAAACAGGGAGTAGTAGCCGGAATTGCTGCAGACCTGATTTCCGAAAATACCAAAGAAATAGAAAGGCTCAATTTGAAGGGAGCACTTAGAAAAGGCAGATTCCCTGAAGCGCCGGATGAGGTTTTACTAAGTGATGATTTTGCCGGAAAGCTGGAAGTTGGCCCCGGTGACCAGGTCACGCTGATTACTTCTACAATGTATGGCGGAATGTCAATACAGAATTTCATCGTTGCCGGAACCATAGAATTTGGAGTCCGGTTCATGGATCGCAGCGGAATGATCGCTGATATCTCCGGAATACAAAATGCAATGGATATGAATGATGCCTGCGGTGAATTGCTGGGATTTCTGGATATGGCAAATTATGATGATTTGGCAGCGCTTAATGGTGAAACTACTTTTAATGAGAAATATTCAGATCCCGATGATGAATTTTCGCCTGTTATGACAAGGTTACGAAATGACAGCATGATGGCCGGCTTCTTTGATATGATAGATGGATTTATCGGAATTATTATAACTGTATTCATGCTGGCTATGTCAATTGTTTTATGGAATACGGGTTTAATAGGCGGCTTACGGCGTTATGGCGAAATAGGTGTCCGCCTGGCAATCGGAGAGGAAAAAGGACATATTTACCGGTCAATGATCTATGAAGCTGTTTTAATTGGTATCATAGGTTCAACTGCCGGAACGCTTATCGGTCTTGGTTTTTCATACTGGTTACAGGAAGCAGGCCTTAATATCGGTGATATGATGAAAAGCTCAAAGATGATGATGCCAGGTGTTTTCAGGGCCAGTATTACAACGCCGGCATACTATCTGGGTTTTATTCCCGGATTGTTTTCCGTGGTTTTAGGGACCATGCTTTCGGGTATTGGAATATATAAACGTAAAACAGCACAGTTGTTTAAACAATTAGAAACTTAATTTATATGAAACGATTAGCTATAATACTGTTACTCACCCCGGTAATGATCCGGGCTCAGGGACCTTCAGGTAAAGAGATACTTGAAAAAATTGATAAAAATATGGCCGCCGAAAATACGGTTTCTACCTCCAGAATGATAATCCATGGAGCACGGCAAACACGCACTATTGAAGCAAAAACCTGGGGTGTCGGCGATGAAAAAGCATTTACGGAATACCTTGCTCCTGCACGTGAAAAAGGAACAAAAATGCTTAAGCTGGATGATAAGCTTTGGATATATTCACCGGGATCTGACAGAACCATACAGATTTCCGGACATATGCTGCGTCAATCATTAATGGGCTCCGACCTTTCTTATGAAGATATGATGGACAACGCGAAACTCCTTGAAAATTATCATGCCGGCGTTATCGGTTCTGAAGTTGTTGAAGAAAGAGATTGCTGGATTGTTGAATTACAGGCAATAACTGCTGATGTTAATTATCAGGTCCGTAAAGTATGGGTTGATAAGGGCCGTTATATTCCATTAAAAGAAGAATTATATGCAAAAAGTGGAAAACTTTTAAAAAGAATGGAACTTTTTAATATCACAAAAATTGATACTCGCTGGTATCCCAAAAAATTTGTTTTTAAAGATATGCTGAAGGCAGGAGATGGCACTGAATTCATTATAGATGATATAAAATTTAACCAGCAAATACCTGAGTATATATTTTCAAAAGCATCTTTGAAGAAGTAATAAAATACAGGCCCGGAAATACCGAAAATGACATATGAGTAACGACCTTCTTAAAAATGAGAATTTCAGGAAAGCAGCAACAGATTATTTCTATCTGCTTGACAGGAAATACCCGCAGAAAGGGACGTTAAAACTTGTGGGTGACAGATATAAGTTATCAGGCGACCAGAGAACAATTCTGTACAGGGGGATCTCGTCAAAAAGCCGGGCTGATATCAGAAGAAAAAGGCTTACCCGTTCCAGCGAAAATAAAACACTGATAATTGACGGTTATAATGTGTTATTTACGATCTTAAATTACAGGCTGGGCAAGCCGCTATTCATAAGTAATGACGGGATACTAAGGGATGCCGGGTCATTGCACGGCAAACTGCGTAATGAGGACATCTTCTGCGAATGTGTCAGCTTACTATTTGAATTTCTTATTCCCTGTAAACCGGAACACCTGGAAATATTCCTGGATTCACCTGTCTCTCACAGTGCCGTTCATAAATTTATTATTGATAAAGAGATGTCAGCATGTTCAGTAAGCGGGAACTGCAATGTGGTAAAATCCCCTGACTTCGAGATAAAGCAGTATACTGAAGGCCTGGTTTGTACATCTGATACCGCCATTATCAATAAAACAGGCAATCTTATTCTGGATCTTCCGCGATTAGTACTTGAAAAAAACTTTAATTGCCAGTTCCTTAAAATTGAAGATATAATATACGCGGTGAATTCGTGATGATATCACGGTTTCTATAATAATTTATATGCACATTTACCTTTAAAAAATTGTTATATGAGGCAAAAGAAATATGAAATAAAGGATATTGAAGAAATTCACAAAATAATAGAAAATGGCAAAGTATGCAGGTTAGGCATGTGCAATAACAATATTCCCTATGTTGTTCCATTAAACTATGGATATAAGAACAATGAGCTTTTCTTTCATTCTGTGGCAAAAGGTATGAAGATTGATTTTATGAGGAAAAATAATACGGTATGCTTTGAGATCGAAGGCTCAGTAAATATCATTGAAGCGGAGGATGCGTGTAAATGGACAACAAAATATGCAAGCGTCATAGGATGGGGCAAAGTTATATTTATCAATGATACCACGGAAAAGAAGAGAGCCCTTGATATTATAATGCACCAGTATTCTCACAAGCCGGGCTGGACATATGATGAAAAGGCTTTAAAGGAAGTGAATATCTTTAAAGTATGCATTGAAAAAGCCGAAGGGAAAAGAATTCGATAATATCCAACTGCGATAAATAAATGATTATTTTCAATTACTGTGAATAACATGTTTTTGAAATGATGTTGCAAATTTGTACATTTAATCCCGCTTATATAAATTATTTTCTCTTTTACACAATACGGTTTTAATTAATTAACCTAAAACAATTAATAATGAAAGCACTTCAATTGATTGCCTGGATAGCAGGTATAATAGGTGGAATTATTATGCTATTGGGTATAATAGACTTCTTTTTTCATGCTCAGTTGTTTACAGTTGTAAAAGCAGTAAATTATTTTAACACTGCAAACAGTTTCCTGCTGCTGGCTATTTTATGTACACTATACCATTATAATTGTACATGTAAAGACGAGAAAAAGTAAAAAATATTAACAGCCGGCCATTTATACTTTTTGGTTATACTGGCATCAGCCGGATAATATTGATATTATACCGCTATAGAAGATATTAATCAATCAGCAAGTGGCATATCTGTTGCCGTAGTATTAATTTACTTCTTCATGATGTTTCTTAATGAAATCAATGATCTCATCAACATATCCGAATGCTATGGCAGTATAAGTATCCGCGGCACCATAATAAACGGTTATTCTCCCCGTATCAGCATCACAAAGGTTTGCGCAGGGAAATACAACATTAGGCACAAATCCTGATGTTTCATATATCTTCTCCGGTGTTATAAAATAATCGGCGCAGCGGTATTTTACTTTGGAGGGGTCGTTAATATCAAGGATCACTGCACTGAAACTATATACAAAACCATTACATGTATTTGATACGCCATGATAAAAAAGTAACCAGCCTTCGGTGGTCTCGATAGGTACGGGGCCCGCTCCTATCTTTACTCCCTGCCACCATCCCTGTCCTCCTTTACCCATAACAAACCTGTGATTCCCCCAGTATATCAGATCAGGGCTCTCACTTACAAAAATATCTCCGAAGGGAGTATGTCCGCTGTCGCTGGGGCGGCTCAACATGTAGTACTTTCCGTTGATCTTCCTTGGAAAAAGAACGCCATTACGGTTAAAGGGCATCAGGGGATTAGGCATCCTGATCCATGTTTTGAAATCCTTTGTCCTGCCCATGCCAATGGAGGCGCCCCTCATATCGTCGCACCATGTGATATAATACATATCATCAATCATAAGCAACCTGGGATCATAGGCATAGCTTACAGGACGGGGCTTGCCTTTCTCATCCTGCCAGGGAATTACCGGGTCATCGATCTCAAAGTTAAAGCCGTCACGGCTCTTTCCAAAATGCAGAAAGGCCCGGCCGTTTTTATGATCAGCCCTGAAAACACCCACATACTCACCATTATATGGTATTACTGCACTGTTGTATATCCTGGCTGTGGAAGGTGTAGGGTTCCATCCTATAGCAGGATTTTTACTGTATCTCCACATCAGTTCCTTATATCCTGCAGGCTTATCCTCCCAGGGGATATTGGGCAATGAAGGTCCGATAATTGTTTTCATATATTTTCGCGATTTATAAGTTAATATCAGGGATATTACCCGAAGTAAAATCACTTCGGGATAGTATCCTGGTAAATTTTACATAATTACTTCAATAATATTATTTTCTTTCATCTTCTTAAACGGAACAAGGGTCCCTTTAATCTCTTCACCATTTAAGATTATTTTACTTATGCCTTTTTCCCTGTGTTCTTTATTTATTACTTCAATATTTAGCATTTTACCCCTGAACCTGCGAACAGCCTTAAATTTCACCCACTCTGCCGGTATACATGGATCAACTACAAGTCCTTTATAATGGGTACGCAGACCAAGTATATACTGGGTTGCGGCGTAATACGACCAAGCCGCCGCACCACTAAGCCAGGGCAGTCTGGATGCCCCAAAACGCGGACTATACCTGCTGTGTGTTGACTGGCAAAATACATATGGTTCTATCTCACGTATTTCGGCTTTATCATTCATGGCAGACGGCATATAGGAACGGAAATAGCTGAAAGCCCTGTTTCCCTTTCCGTTCATAGCCTCGGCAATAATTGCCCACCCCTGCGTATGGCAGAATATTGCCCCGTTTTCCTTTGTCCCCTTATTGAACAGTGTTGCTTTTATAACATTCAGATCGGCCTTTTCATAGGGGGGATCACATATCATAAGGCCATAATCGGTAAACAGCCTTTTATTAACATGGTCCATTATAGCTGATGCCCGTTCGCCTTGTGCATAACCGCTAAATACTGCCCACGACTGTGGATTCAGCCATATCGATCCTTCCTCATCGGTATGAGTGCCATATTTCAGGCCGTCATCCTTATATGCCCTGAGGAACCAGTTACCGTCCCATGCATATTTTTCAATACTGGAATCGAGCTCCAGCCTGTGTTTTTCTGCCCATTTCAATTCAGCATTCAGGTTCAGCAGTCCGCATATCTCAGCATAGGCAACCAGTGCGTAACGCAGCTGAAATGCAACAAATACCGATTCTCCTTTCTGGCCGAGCATAAGGCAATCGTTCCAGTCAGCTGAGAGCCCGCATGGTAGTCCATGAGTCCCTGAACGTTTTATGCTGAACTCAATGGCTTTTCTCATATGGCCTAATACGGTGTCTTCACCCTTATCGGCATAGGGAAGGATCTTGCTAAAAAAGGCAAGATCGCCTGTTTCCCTGACATAAGCGGGAATTGTATTAAAAAGCCACAGGCAGTCGTCGGAGCGGTACTCTGTCTCTTCCGGGGCTTTCATGTTTCCGGGATCATGAGAAAATGGCTTTACTACGGGTAAAGCTCCGCCTGCAGACACCTGCCCCGTGATCATCATTTCCAGTCTCTCACGGGCCTCACCGGGTATAGCATGAAGCACTCCCAAAATATCCTGAACAGTATCCCTGTATCCCAGGCCGTCGCGTTCACCTGCATAAACAAGGCTTGCTGCCCTTGACCATGCATAAGTTATCATGCAGTTGTAGGCATTCCATACGTTTATCATACTGTTGAATTCCGCGTCGGGTGTTTCCACGGATAACCCTTCCAGCCTGCTGTGCCAGTATCTTTTAAGGTTCTCAAGCTCGTCCCTGACACCGCGGATATTATTTGCCTTATCAACAGCGTGCCTGCCTTCAATACCTGCTGAACCTATGCCCATAACAACAACGAACTCTTTTTCAGCACCAGGTTCAAGTTCAATATCAAACTGCAGCACTCCGCAGCCGTTATCACCCGAGGCAATTGAATTATAACACTCACCCCTGTCTACAACCTCCGGCTTTGCATAACTTCCGTATGTGCCGAGGAATTTCTTGCGGTCGGTGTCAAATCCTGTTGGTTTCACTCCGGCAACCCCCATAAATGTGTGACGTGCCTGTCCTCCTTCCTCAAAATTATCAGGCTGGGGCGGAAGGTAGATATTAGTGCCCTGATCAATGATCCCGTCAACAACATCCATTGTAAGAATATACTGTGTATACTGAAGGTTAATGATGTCCATCCACAAATGCCAGTTACTTGTATACTCGATAAAAGTGAATAACCTGAGACTGCGTTTTACCTTATCCTTATTTTGGACCCTGCAATACCAGTATTCATAATCCTTTCCGGGTGGCACAAAATATGTTGTCTCCGACCGGATGCCTGAATACAATGAATCGATCACCGTATAGGCCGTTCCATGCCGGCACACCGTTTTATACTCCCCAAGGGGTTTGGCTGCAGGCTGCCATGATGCGGACCAGAAGTCGCCGGATTTACGATCGCGGATATATATATACCGCCCCGGCTGGTCCATGGGTATAGAGTTCGTGCGGTAACGCATAAAACGGCCCTGGGCAGCCGACTTATAAAAGCTGTATCCACCGGCATTGTTAGTAATAATAGCCCCGTAAGCAGTTGAACCAAGATAGTTGCTCCATGGAGCCGGAGTGTCGGGCTCCGTTATAACATATTCCTTTTTCTTATCATCAAAGTACCCGTATCGCATGGCAGGAAGCGTTAGATTAAAGTTCAAAAAATATGAGGTTATCCCTGATATAGTAAAAAGGGTCTAACCTCATTTATACGGTAAAATTAACTATCTATTCTTTGTTATTATCTTCTTTTTCTTCACGTTTTTCTTCAAGATCAGCTTTAATATTTTTCATAGTGGGCTCATCCAGCTTGTAGAAAAATGTAATAATTATTAAAGCAACAACCCCTGCAATAACCGGTATGATACTCATCATTGCCTTTAATCCGCTTTTGATAGCCTCGACACTCACCGTGTCAGGATTAAAGAACGTGTCAGGATCAAAACCTGTCATTGCCAGTATAAACGCAGCTATCATGCTGCCGAAAGCCCATCCAAGTTTATTTGACATTATGGAAGCCGAGAATACGAGGCCCGTGGCCCTTCTTCCGGTTTTCCATTCGGAATAATCAGCTGTATCGGCATAAAGCACCCATAACAGCGGAGAAATAGGCCCGCCGGTTATTGAGCCGAATATCTGAAATACGTATATCAGTATAAGATTTTCAGGCCTGAAGAATATAAATGAACCCGTAAAGAACAGGGCAAGGATAAAAAGTATGATCAATGCCTTCTTCCTTCCTACAAGTTTTGCAAAATACGGAACCAGAAGGACGCCAATCAGCGAAAGTGTTTGTCCTACAGTATGAAAGATTGAAGCCAGCACTTCAAATCCGAATACATGATTGTCAGCCAATATAACATTTTCCTGTTTGCCGAGGATCCGGAACACAGGATTCAGTAAATATTTGTTTATTGCATTGAATGAGTGTGAAAGCCATGGTACCACCTGTTCATCAACATAATATTTAAAATAGTGGTTTGTTACACTCAGGCGGATACATACGAAAAGGATAAAAAGAATTGTTACTATAAATAATAATATCCAGGGTTTATTCTGAGAAATATCTTTCAGGTCCTTTTTAACATTGGTTTTTTCTTTGGCAATAGGAAGAACACGTTCTTTCGTTGCCAGGAATGTGATCATGAAGAACACGACGGCTGCAATTGCATATATCAGCATGGTCGTGTGCCAGCCTTTTGCATCATTTCCATGGCCAAACTTTTCAGCGAACGGAAGGGCCGTTGCTGATACAATGATCCCTGCCAGATAGGCACCTACAAATTTAAAAGATGCGGCTTTTGTTCTTTCATGAGGATCGCCGCTGATAACTCCAAGTAAGGATGTATACGGAATATTTACCGTAGAATACAGGAACATGAAAAGAATAAATGTACAATAAGCATATATTATTTTACCAACTTCACTAAAATCAGGTGTAGTAAAAGTAAAAACAGCTACCACAGCCAAAGGGATGGCTCCCCAGAGAATATAGGGCCTGAATTTCCCCCACCTGCTTTTGGTACGATCTGCCGTCATTCCTATTACTACATCAAAAACCGCATCAAGCACCCTTGAGACAAAAAACATTATTCCTGCAATTTTTGCTTCAAGACCGAATACATCGGTGTAAAAGAAAAGAAGATGGACCATTATTGTCTGCCAGAACAGCACAGATCCCAAATCCCCGCAACCATATCCTAACTTTTCACCCAGCCCCAGTTTCTCAGATATTTTACTCATTGTTTTTAATATTAAATAAGACAAAGGATAAGAATGACATAAATAGTAATTTTTCTCATATTAACCAAATCAATTCTGAAATTCCTCAGTAAGCCCTCATGTCAACTTCCTGCCAAAACAGACACTTAGGGGATCAACGATATATTCTCCGAATTTAGGTATTCTTTTATATCCGCGTTTTTTATATAACCCTATTGCTTCCGGCTGTTTATAACCGGTCTCAAGCAGTATTTTCCCATATCCTTTTTTTATTGCTATATTTTCTATTTCGCTACAGAGAATATCTGAATATCCTTTACCCCTTTCATTTTCAATGATGTACATGCGCTTCAATTCACACTTATGATCATCAACAGGCCTGAGAGCAGCGCATCCTATTGCCACCCGGCCTTTATATGCCAGGATAAAAATAACATTATTCTTATCTGCGGTTTCAAGGTTAACCTTATGAATGCTGCTTTCGGGATATTTTTTACATAAATAATTATCAAGTTCACCGATCAGTCTTCTCAGATCCTGATCATCCGCCTTCACCTGCCTTATATCTATTTCCTTCATTACAGATCATTGATATATCTCAGGCGAATAGCTTTCCAGGTTATGATAAAGAAAAAATACCGTTTTGTTCTTTTTAATATCAAAACTGAAACCAGGCAGTTCATTTACCTGTCCCTTTTCTTTAACATTCAATGCAGCCTTATGCACCCCTTCATCAAGAGGAATTCTTGCATATGATATGGAGTAAGGTAATGTTTGCCAGTTGCGTGTATCAGCCTTTTCAGTTATGGCATTAACTGTAGAAACAAGCATCCCCAGTCCCTGGCTTTCCTTTCTAACCTGCTGTTCGGCAATCTGTTTCAATGCAAGCCTTAGCAGGGAATTAGCCATTTCGCGCAGCATACGGTCCTCGAGGGTAGTAAACGCAATGGCATTTACATTTTCAGTCTGGCCCAGCTCATATTTACCTGAGCCGATATTCAGGTAAGCACCGTTGTATACCGGTTTCCTTTCCACATATTTGGGGAAAGCCACCCTCACAAATTTTAAATCGCTTAGCTTGCTCTGGTCGTTTGAAGATGGTACCATAAACGGAAAACTAAGTCCCATTTCATCATTTACAAACATCATCGCCCCTCCCTGTCCTTTCACTATAGCAAAATTTATGCTCCATTCACTTTTAACAGGGCCCATGCCGTTATGCCAGAAAAATATCAGCTCGCCTTTGTCAGTGTCCTTATTATGTGTGTATTTGACATTAAACTCCTTCTCATACTTGCTTAGTTCTTCCCTGAATCCGTTCAGGTATGCGGTACGCAGCAGGTCCTGCTTAAGCTGATCAGGCGCCGAAAGGTTAAAATTACTTTTGTATATCTCATTATAAGCGTTATATGAATTACGGTAAGCAATAAAAGCGTTGTTGATGTCTCCCGTAACATCATAGAGGATGCCCATAAGGTTATGAGCAAACGCATCTATTTTATACCGGTATTTTTTATATTCATATTTATCAAATAAGGCATTCAGCTTATCGTTCAGCCTGCGGCATTCAACCAGGGCTTCATTAAAATCGCCCAGCATGGTATAGTTAAGCGCCATATAATAATGAATAAGCACTATCTCATGATCCTCCCCATTATAGGGTTTAACGGAAGGATTTGAAATTAAGCTCAGTGCCTCAGATGCTAAGTTCTTTTTATAATCTTCAAGGTAGATATATGCCTTTTCAAAATAATCATTGCTTTCGGAATAACTGCCAAGCATCTGCATCACCACCCCTCTGTTCAGATAAGACAATAAGATATCCTTCTGCTTGACTTTCTTCTCAGCTGCAGATAATGTTTTATCGGCCGCTTCAATGTTGCCGGAAGCAAATTGTTCCTGGAACTGCCTGTTCTTAGTATAGTAAGTGGCACATCCGCCACAGAGAAAAAAAACAATTGCCAGGATGTACCACTTCTTATGGTAAAACAAGTACATATATTCTTTTAAACAGGTTGATTTTAGTTTTGTACCATTTTTTTAATTTTCTTATTGCCTATCCAAACCTTTTCGTTTGTTTCAAGGTCTGATAATTCCAAATCAACCTGGTAGTATATTACTTTTTCCTTCTTATACTGGTCAGTTATTGAATTTACCGACCCGGTCATCATAAAGTCGGCACCCTTCTCGCGGCCCCATTTTTTCATGGTCTGAGCAGATGAGAATTCCTGCTGGTCGCCTCTCTCCGTCCTCATCTGGTCGCGTGATTCACCCCCCTGCACAAGGCGGACCTGGCCGGAATTGATAAATTCACG